>CALVYB010000015.1 GCA_944371955.1 uncultured Bacilli bacterium | reverse complement strand
TCCTTATACTAATTTTATCATATAAAAAATCTACATGCTTTTTATTTCATGTAGATTTTTTTCAAATCAGTTCTTTAGCTCTTTTTTAATTTTCGTCTTTTACGTTTTCTTCTGATGAATCTTTTTCAGGAATTTTTGATGGTGTGTTTTCTGTTTTATTAGGTTCGTAGATAGTTATTGTTCCAGTGTATAATCTACCGTTATAAGTTACAGTATATTGATAATTTCCCGCTTGAGCGGTATTTACGTTTGTTAAATCTAATTTAATATTTTGTTTTATTTCTTCTGTTAGTGTTTCTGATATATAGTTTTGAATGTCTGTTGATAAGGCAGAGCCGATTTCTAAATTTAATGATTTTAATGTTAATATCATATTTGGTAATGGTTTTTCCTTGATGGTAAAAACTCCGTTAAAAGTTTTCTTTTTATAGGTGATTGTGTAGGTGTAATTTCCTGCTTGTTTTACATTAACCATGGATGTATCTAAGTGTAATTCATTTATAATTTCGGCATCAATATCATCTATATTTTCTAAATAGTCTTTTATATTTACGCTTATTGGTTGGTTAATTTCTTGTTCCATAGATTTTAATCTAATTTCGTTACTTTTTATATTAGCCACTCTTTTTTGAGTTATTTTTAATTGTTTGATTGTTTTAGTAGTTGGTTTGTTCATAAGATTCATGGTTATTCCACTTCCTATAAATACTAATCCCCAAACTGCAGTAAATCCTGCAATTATATATTTCTGTTTTTTTGATAAGCTTTTTGACATATAATGGTTACTCCTATCTTTAATTCATTATAATATAAATTATTCTGATAAACAAGAAAAATTGTTGAAAATATAGTGTTTATATCATATAATTTAGGTAAGGTGATGAGTTTTATGGCCATTTATTGGATAATCTTATTTTTAGTACTTTTATTGATTGAATTAGCAACAGTAAATCTAGTTTCTATTTGGTTTGCTGTAGGGGCACTGGGAGCTTTTGCTACATCTTTTTTTACTAATTCTATTTTGATTCAGCTTTTGATTTTTGTGGTAATTAGTGTTATTTCTTTATTGATTACTTTGCCTATCGTTAAAAAGTTTAAAAGTAAGGAAAGCATTGTACCTACAAATTTGGATAGAGTGATCGGTAGGCAGGCTGAAGTTACAAAAGAAATTAAGCCGAATCATTATGGTGAAGTTGAAATTTTTGGTACTACTTGGACAGCAATCAGCCAGGAAACCATTAAAATTGGTGAAAAGGTTAGAGTTTTGAAGATGGATGGTGTAAAACTGATTGTTGATAGAGAGGAGAAAAAATAATGGAATTTGGAGTTTTATTGTTGGTTGTTTTGATTTTTATTATTTTAATTGTTGTTGCTGGAGTTAAGATTGTTTCTCAATCTAAAGCTTATGTTATTGAAAGACTTGGGGCATATCATAGAACTATGCAAACTGGATTGCATTATGTTGTTCCAATTTTGGATAGAGTGGCTTGCGTTGTAAGTTTAAAGGAGATGGTTAAAGATTTTGCTCCACAGCCAGTAATTACGAAAGATAATGTTACTATGCAGATTGATACGGTTGTATATTATCAGATTACTGATCCTAAATTATATACTTACGGAGTGGAAAATCCTATTAGCGCAATTGAAAATTTGACTGCTACAACATTACGTAATATTATTGGTGATTTGGAATTGGATGAAACTTTAACCAGTAGGGATGTTATTAATACCAAAATGCGTAGTATTTTAGATGAAGCTACCGATGCTTGGGGAATAAAAGTTCATCGCGTAGAGGTTAAAAACATTTTACCTCCACGTGATATTCAAGAAGCAATGGAAAAACAAATGCGTGCTGAACGTGAAAGACGAGAAGCAATTCTTCGAGCAGAAGGAGAAAAGAAGAGTCAAATTTTAATTGCTGAAGGAGAAAAGGAAAGTACGGTGTTAAAAGCAGAAGCTGCAAAACAAGCAAAAATAAAAGAAGCTGAGGGAGAGGCTGAGTCTATTATTAAAATTCAACAAGCTACTGCTGCTGGATTACGCTTGATTAAAGATGTTGGTATGGATGAAGCCGTTTTGAAACTTAAGAGTTATGAAGCAATGGTGGAAGTAGCTAATGGCCAAGCTACTAAAATTATTGTTCCTAGTGATTTGCAAAATTTAGCTACTTTGGGTACTACACTTCATGAGATGGTAGATTCGCCTAAAGATAATGTGAAAAATTCTAGAACGGATAGCATTGCTGAAAAAATATAAAAAGGATTTAAAACTAATCCTTTTTTTGTGCTTTTTTACCTTGAAAACTATTTCTTTTTATCATTTCTTTATCTATGTCGTTTAATATAGAAATTTTTTTGGTTAACCAATTTGGTTCTATTAAATCTTCTAATCTTGGACTTCCGGTAATTCTATGAATTACAATTTCTGGCCTTAATAGTTCTAGTTGTTCTACTACAATATCTATATATTCTTCTTTGGTTAAGATTTTAAATTTGGTATTTTGATAAAATTTTTCTAGTGGTGTATCTTTTAGTATACTTAACATATGTATCTTTATGCCTTGAATGTCTAGTTTGTTTAAGTATTTTACAGTATTTAACATGTCTTCTTTTGTTTCATAAGGTAATCCATTGATGATGTGTACTACAACGTCGATATTTCTTTTTCTCAATTTTTTTACCATGTTTTCAAAACATTCTAAAGTATGGCAACGATTAATCAATTCTGTTGTTTTTTCATTTGTGGTTTGTAATCCTAGTTCTATTGTTAAGTTTGTTTTTTTATTTAACTTTTCTAAATAATCTAAGCACTCTTCTGATATTGCATCTGGTCTGGTTGCAATATTTAAGCCTACTACGTCTTTAAAAGATAGTACGGTTTCATATAATTTTTTTAGTGTTTTTACATCAGCATAAGTATTTGTTCTGGCTTGGAAATATCCTATGTATTTAGCCTTTGGCCATTTTTTTAACATTATTTCTTTTATGGTTTCAAATTGTTGTTTTAGTGTATCTTCTTTGTTTCCTGCAAATTCTCCACTTCCACTTTTAGAACAGTAAATACATCCGCCTACTCCTACTGTTCCATCTATATTTGGGCAAGTAAGACCGGCGTTTAGGCTGACTTTAAATACTTTAGAATGGAATTTTTGTTTATAATAGTAGTCTAGAGTATGATATCTTTTATTTGTATTTGAATAGATAAATTCATTCATATTATACCTCGCTTATTGTATATAAATATAGAGCTTTTAGAAAATTCCAAGGTTTTAATAGTATTATATTTTTTATACTTCTTTTATTTTCTTTAATTTCTAATATCAGCTTCTTTAGTTGAGTAATTTCTTTTGTATTATCTTTTTTTAATTTCTTTTTTAACTGTGCGTTAAATGATTTTTCTGAATATATTTTTGTGTCATCTAGATGGAAGTCTTTGGCTAGTTCTTCCATAATTTTTAATTCAATTTTATCTGTCATTTTTATTGATGGAGTGTTGTTTAAATTAATTAAGCTTTTAAATTTCTTCATATTTTTTTCATTGCTTAAAATTTTTTCTAATACATAAATGAATGTTTCAAAATGTTTTTTATTATTCTTTTTTAGCGTATTTTTTTTGAAAGTATATTTTTTACCTTCTAATTTTCCAAATTTTTTTAAAGTGTCATTATATCCTAATTTTATATTTCTTTTAGCACCACTTTCATAAAAATTTAAAAAGTTGGTTAATTTATTATTAGGTTTTATTTTTATGGTTGGAACTTTTCTCTTTGCTTTTTTGTTGAATCCTGGTGCTGATAAGTCTACTGCTATAATTTCATCTGCACCCATTTCGATGGCTAGGTTGATTGGCAAATTGTCAAAAAATCCTCCATCAATATACGTTTCTCCTTTTATCTGTTTTTTCTTGAAGGCTGGGTAGCAGGAAGCTGAAGCCATTAAATAGTCTCCTATTAGGTTTTTAGGAATTTCTTTTTTTGTTATTTGAATGGGCTTTTTTGTAGTTAGATTAAAGGTTACTAGTCCATAGTCAATATGAGATTTTATTAATTTTTTATAATTGATTTTTTGTTCTATTAAATTTTCTAATTTTTGAACTTCCATACCTCCATTTTTTAAAAATTCTTTTCCATACATTGTCATTACTTTTAAATTGTCTGTACTATCAATAGCATTTTCTCCAAAGAGTAATTTTAGATTAATTTTTTTCCATAAGTTTATAGCTTTAAAATAACTTTTTTGAGTAATTAAAGCTCCATTTAAAGCACCAACAGAAGTACCTGTTACAATATCAAATTTTATATGTAATTTTTTTAGTGCTTTCCATACTCCTATTTGGTAGGACCCTTTTGATCCACCACCGGATAAGACTAATGCTTTCATAAATTCCACCTTTTTTGAGATATATTGTAGCATATAGCAGTGAAAAATTCAATTTTTATGATATACTTATAATAGTAGGTGATTACTGTGAAGAAAAAGTTTAGGTTGAAAAAATCTATTGTTAAAAGACTAAAGATAGCAGGTGTTATTTGTGCTGTTTTTTTTGCAGTTTTTCTTTTTTATCGTTCACAAATTAATTCTTTGAAGAAAATTGGATATAGTGAAAAAGCTAGTGTAAATATATTATTTCAATTTAAGAAGGACTATGTTTTGTCTATAGGAGAGAATAAGACATTAAACGCTGCTTTTGAAAGTAATGATTATGAAGAAAAATATTTAGATCAATATTCTAAAATTGAGTACCAAAACCAGGAACATTTAATTAAAAATATCAATACGTTGATAAAGAAGGGGTATAGTAATGCCGATATTTCTATGATATTAGCCCATGGTAGTGATTCTGATGTTTCTGAATTTGCAGAGAGAAAAAAGGTTAACTATTTGGAAGAGTTTTTTAGTTTACCTTATGCAAAATTAAAAAATTATGATCGTTATGTGGATTATTCTAATGAAACTGGTGAGGATGATGAAACTACTGTTTTAGCAGTTAATTTGGATATGGATAAAGAAACTTATAAAGATGCTAAAGTTATTAAAAATTTTAGTACAGATATGTTAGTAAATAAGCATCGTTCTTTAGAAAAAGAATTTAAACCTGAAGATTTAGTTTCTATTGATGAAAAATACTCTTCTGATGATACTCAAGCTGGGTCTAGAATAGCAGTTAATGCTTTTATTAAAATGTATAAAGCTGCTAAAGATGAAGGCTATGATTTAGTTATTAATTCTAGTTATCGAAGCTATGAAGAACAAGAAGAAATTTGTAATATGTATAGAGAATTGTATGGTGATAATTATGTATTAAATTATGTAGCAATGCCTGGATTTTCTGAACATCAAACAGGGCTTGCTTTTGATATAGGTAGTCGAAACTCTAATATTTTTGCCCAATCTAAAGAGTATGAGTGGATTCAGAAAAATGCTCATAAATATGGTTTTATTCAGCGATT
Organism: uncultured Bacilli bacterium; assembly: GCA_944371955.1. Taxonomy (GTDB): domain Bacteria; phylum Bacillota_I; class Bacilli_A; order RF39; family UBA660; genus Faecimonas. The sequence goes on along the minus strand of CALVYB010000015.1, from coordinate 19,145 downwards.
TCCTGCTAAATATGAAGCTATTACCGGCTTTCGTTCTGAACCTTGGCATTATCGTTATGTTGGTAAAAAAATAGCAACTTATATTTATGAACATAACATTTCTTTTGAAGAATATTATGTGTTATTTTTAGATTCTTAAGAGTAGTTATTTTACTCTTTTTTCTTGGAATATTATTTTTTTTATGATATTATGTTACTAGAATAATAAGAAGGTGTTGGGTATGTATCCACTAGGAAGACAATTTGAAGTAGATTATACACGAGCAAAAAGTGATGACAAAACTTTTGTTAAAGGCAATAATTTTCGGATTACTGTGATTACTGAACGAGTTGTTCGCTTAGAGTATTCTCCTGGCGGATATTTTGTGGATCGACCTACGCAACGTATTATGCGGAGAAATTTAGGATATCCAGAATACCAAGTAAAACAAGATACGCAATTTGTTGAGATTACAACTAAGTATTTTCATTTGAATTATGTCAAAAAGCAACCATTTGCTGGCACTAAACTTAATCCTATGAAAAATTTGAAAATTTCACTTCTTAGTCATGAAAGAGATCGTAATAAGGATTGGTACTATGGTCATGTGGAAGCTAAAAATATGAATGGTAATTTTATTAGTATGGATGTAGATGTTGATAAAATATTACAACGTGGTCTTTATTCTTTAGATGGATTTGTTTCCATCGATGATAGCCATAGTAAGGTTATCATGGAAGACGGTACTCTTGCTGCTCCTCCTCCTAATCATATAGATATTTATGTTTTTATGTATGATAGAGATTTTAAACAAGCTTTATTTGATTATTTTAAAATGACTGGTTCTCCTGCTATGATACCTAGATATGCATTGGGAAATTGGTGGAGTAGAAATATTACTTATGATGATAATTTAACCACTGATTTATTGAAAAAGTTCGAAAAAAAGAAAATTCCTTTTTCTGTTATGCTTTTTGATCATGATTGGCATTACAGGAGTGTGGGAGATTATACAGAATTAAAAACGGGTTATACTTTTAATACTAATCTTTTTAGAAATCCTAAAAATATGATTGATAAATTTCATCAACGTGGTATTCATGTTGGGTTATGTATCGATCCTACGGAAGGATTTTATCCTCATGAGCAGTACTATAAACAAGCGTGTGAGTTTTTGGGGGTTAACAATAATAAAATTATTTTCTTTGATCCTTTAAATCCTAAAATATTAGATGTTTGGTTTAAAGCTTTTTTACATCCATTAGAAAATTATGGTGTTGACTTTTTTTGGAATGATTATAAAGGAACTAGTGATCCTACGAATCTGTGGATTACTAATCATTATTTGTATTTGGATTCTGGAAGAAGCTCTGCAAAGAGAAGTATGATTTTAGCTAGAAATGGTATTGTTGCTCCACATCGCTATCCTATTTTGTATGGTGGTAGTAGTGAGGTTAGTTGGGAAGCATTAAAAAAATTACCATTTCAATATTTAAATGCAGCTAATATAGGAGTTAGTTGGTGGAGCCATGATGTTGGTGGTAATCATGGTGGTATTGAAGAGAGTGAACTTTATATTCGTTATTTGGAACTTAGTGTTTATTCTCCTATTTTACGATTTCATGGTGCAAGAGGCCGCTATTATAAACGGGAACCTTGGTTATGGGATGTCAAAACAGAAAGTATTGCAGCGGATTATTTAAGACTTCGCCATCGGTTAATTCCTTATTTGTATACTGAAGCTTATAATTATACTAAATCTGGTACTCCTCTTATTCAACCTTTTTATTATAATTATTTGTGGGTATATGATGATGAGCATTATAAGAATCAGTATTATTTTGGCTCTCAGTTATTAGTTTGTCCTATTCTTGATAAAAAAGATCCTACTATGAACCGAACTGTTCATCGTTTCTTTATTCCTGATGGTATTTGGTATGATTTTAGAACAGGAAAAAAATTTCCTGGTAATAAGAAATATGTTTCGTTCTTTAAAGAAGAAGATTATCCTGTGTTTGCTCACGCTGGAAGTATAATACCACTTTCCAATCGGAGTGATTATAATAACGTTGGGCTTCCTACTGATATGGAAATACAGATTTTCCCAGGGGTGTCTAATACTTATACTTTATATGAAGATGATGGAATTACTTCTTTGTATAAAGATGGATATTATTTAAAAACATCTATTGATTATAATTATTTACGTAATAATTATACTGTCATTATTCGTTCTATTGATGGTAAGAGTGGTATTGTACCCGCTAAGCGGAATTATAAATTAGTTTTTAGAAATACCAAACAAGCTCAAGAGGTTACAGCTTATTTTAACTCTCAAAGATTATCAGTTTTATCCTCTGTTGATGGTAATGATTTTGTTGTTGAAATTGCAGATTGTCCTACAGTAGGTCAACTTACTATTAACTGCAAAGGTAGAGATATTGAAATTGATGCTGTTCGTTTGATTAATGATGATATAGATAGTATTTTGACTGATTTACAGATTAGTACATATTTAAAAGAAGATATTGCTAAAATTATGTTTGGCCGGGATACTATTAGTCGTAAACGAGTTGCTATTAGAAAATTAAAGAAGCAGGGTCTTTCTAAAGAGTATATTCAACTGTTTTTGAAATTACTTGAATATATTAGTGAGTTTTAGTAGTAAGATATAAATGCTATTAGAAATTAATTAAATTTTTTCAATCTGCCTATGATGGTATTTTACTTATAAGTAGGGAAGATGTTTGGCTTTGTTTTTTACGTTTTATGTTGCCAAATTGATAGTTATTTGTTATCGCCATAGATAATAAAACGAGAATTCGAGAGAAAAAGACTTGTCAAAACAAGTTTTTTTTACTATACTAATAGCAGTTGACATGTTGCTAGTAGTAGTAATATATTTAGCTTATTTTAGAGAGTTTACGTAGGGTGTGAGTAAATATAAGCAGTATATGAACTTGATTAGCATTGAATATGTAGGGTTAGACCTTTATCTCTTTAAAGCTGCATAGTTTACTATGAAGTAAGGTGGTACCGCGAAATTTCGTCCTTATGTTTTATAAGGACTTTTTTTGTAGGAGGAATTTGTATGATAGAAGAATTAATTTTATTTTTACTGTGTTTTTTATTGATTTTAGTAATTTATGAATTGTTTATTGTACGTAAAGCTAAAAACAAAAAAAATAAATATCCTATGGAAGTAAAATATTTGATTAATAAATATCATCTAAATATGAGGAAGGTTGATTATTCACAACTATTGCAAGTTGTAGCTTTAGTTTCATCCTTTGATATTTCTTTTATTGTATCTGTGGTAATTATTTTAGATTCTTATTTGTGGCAGATTGTAGCAGCGCTGGTGTTGGTTTTACCTGTTATATTAGTTAGTTATCATTTTGTTGGTGTAGTTTATGAAAAGAAAGGAATGACGAAAAATGTATGATTTTAGTAAAATAGAGAAAAAATGGAGAAAGTATTGGGAAGAACACGATACTTTTAAGACAGATGTGTGGGATTTTAGTAAACCTAAGTTTTATGCTTTGGATATGTTCCCTTATCCATCAGGGGTTGGACTTCATGCTGGTCATGCCGAAGGGTATACGGCTACTGATATTGTTTCTCGTATGAAGAGAATGCAAGGGTATAATGTCCTTCATCCAATGGGGTATGATTCGTTTGGTTTGCCTGCAGAGCAATATGCTGTTACTACTGGAAACCATCCTAATGGTTTTACACAAAAAAATATTGAAACATTTACTAACCAATTGAAATGTATTGGTTTTGACTATGATTGGTCTAAAACACTTCAAACTAGTGATCCTAAGTTTTATAAATGGACACAATGGATTTTTAAACAGTTATATTTGGATGGATATGCTAAATATATAGATATGCCAGTCAATTGGTGTGAAGAGCTTGGTACAGTTTTATCTAACGATGAAGTAATTGATGGTAAAAGTGAACGTGGTGGATTTCCTGTTGTTCGACGTAATATGAAACAGTGGGTAATTGATCAAGCTGCGTTTGCAGAGAAATTATTAGCTGGTCTTGATGAAGTTGATTGGCCTGAATCTACTAAAGAAATGCAACGTAATTGGATTGGTAAATCAGTTGGTGCACATGTTGTTTTTAAAGTTGATGGCTTTGATAAAGAATTTACAGTGTTTACTACAAGACCAGATACTTTATTTGGTGCTACTTATTGTGTTATGTCTCCAGAACATTCTCTTGTTAATGAAATAACTAGTTGTGAACAGAAAGAGGCTGTGGAAGCATATCAAAAAGAATGTGCAACTAAAAGTGATTTAGAAAGAACAGAGCTTAATAAGGAAAAAACCGGAGTGTTTATTGGTGCTTATGCTGTTAATCCTGTTAATAATAAGAAAATACCAATTTATATTTCTGATTATGTTTTGGCCACTTATGGAACAGGTGCTATTATGGCTGTTCCTGCTCATGATGATCGTGATTATGAATTTGCTAAAAAATTCAATATTCCAATTATTCAAGTATTGGAGGAAGTTACTGGTACTCCTCATGAGAATGAGAAAAAGAAGAACTCTATTGTAGCAATTGTTTATGATAGAGAAAATGATAAATATTTAACAGTCAATTGGGGAAAAAATGGCGGACGCTTGTTTGTTGGTGGTACTAGACATGATGGTGAAAGTGCTTCAGATTGTGCTTTACGAGAAATTAAGGAAGAAACCGGTTATGTTGATTTAAAACTTATTTGTGAAGATTTTAAAATCAATCATCATTATTATGCTTATAATAAAGAAACATATTTTAATATAGAAGCTACACCATTGCTATTTGAACTAAATAGTGATAAAAGAGAAAATCAACAGTTGGATGATGACGAAAAATTCTTAGTAGAATGGGTTTCTAAAGAATGTATCGAAGATGAAATAATTGATGAATTACATAAGAAATCATTTGAATATGTTATGAATCCTAGTGCTATGGTTGGAGATGGTATTCATATTCATTCTGAATTTTTAGATGGTATGAATAAAGAAGAAGCTATTAATATTATGGTTGATTGGCTTGAAGAAAATCATGTGGGATCAAAACAAGTAAATTATCGTATGCGTGAATGGATTTTTGCTCGTCAAAGATATTGGGGAGAACCTGTTCCTGTTGTTTATTTAGAAGATGGTAAGATTCATGTTCTTGATGATGATGAGTTACCTTTAGTATTACCAGAACTTGAAGATTATAAAGGTCACGGTGGTATGGCTCCTTTAGAAAATGCTACTGAATGGAAAAAATATTCGCATAATGGAGTTGCTGGTGTTCGTGAGACTTCTACTATGCCTGGTTCTGCCGGATCATCTTGGTATTATTTAAGGTATATCGATCCTAATAATGATTTAGAGTTTGCTAATCAAGAATTATTAAAACATTGGATGCCAGTAGATTTATATATAGGGGGACCTGAACATGCGGTTGGGCACTTAATGTATTCTAGAATTTGGAATCATTATCTATATGATAAAGGTTTATCTCCTGTTAAAGAGCCATTTAAAAAATTAGTTCATCAAGGAATGATTTTAGGTGCTAATGGTATAAAGATGGGTAAACGTTATCCTGAATTTGCTATTGATCCGCTTGATATTGTTAGAGACTATGGAGCCGATACATTGCGTTTGTACGAAATGTTTATGGGACCATTAGAAGCATCAAAACCTTGGAGTCAACAAGGTGTTGAAGGTGCGCAAAAATTCTTAGACAGAATTTATCGCTTATATACGTCAGAAAAAGTTCAAGATAAAGAAAATAAAAATTTGGAAAAAATTTATCATCAAACAGTGAAGAAGATAACTGAAGATTTTGAAACTTTGAACTTTAATACTGCCATTAGTCAAATGATGATTTTTATTAATGCAGTTTATAAAGAAGATGTTTTCCCTAGAGAATATGCCGAAGGTTTTATTAAATTATTAAATCCTGTTGCTCCTCATATTTCAGAAGAAATTTGGGAAATTTTAGGACATAATGGTACGATGGCTTATGAATCTTGGCCGGTTTATGATGATGCAAAAATAGTAGAAAATACTAAAGATATTGCAGTTCAGGTTAATGGAAAAGTTCGTGCTACTATTACTATTTCTGTTGATGATAGTGAAGATGTTATTAAAGAAAAAGCCTTGAATGCAGAAAATGTTAAACGCCATATTGAAGGTAAAGAATTAGTTAAGGTAATTGTTATTAAAGGAAAGATTGTTAATATTGTGGTGAAATAATTGTAACAAAAAAAGAGAAGCACGTTTTATGATAATACTTTAAAAGTTTAGTCATTAATAAATGCTTTCTCTTTTTATTTTTTATATGGTTCCTGTTGAGCTTTATTTTTTAACAATTGTAATGTTGTTTCTCTGTCGGATTGTTCATTTAATGTATAGTTTGTATTGTCATTACTATAAAAACTGAGATTTATTTTTTCATAATTTCCAAATAATGATTTGTTTGTTTGTATTAAATCAAGACAACTTTGAGCTTGGATTGGACTGATATCTTCAAAATCACTTGGTAATATAATCATTCCTATATCTGTTGTTCTATTAGTTGCTGTAAGTAAATCATGCACGTCTTCTGTTTTAACGCCTAGATATATTATGTGATTTAGTTCAGCAAGTCTTCTTGCTCCTCTATAAGTATCCATATAAGCAAAGCCATCATCTTCTGGGTATTTTCTTAGATAATCTGTAAAGATAGAACTATGGTCTTCCTCATTTTTAATATCTACAAATTCACCAGTTGGTGTAATAATATATCCTGGACATAGGACACTAATATTTTCTTTGTCTGCGGTCCTAAAAGCAAACTTTTTTCCGGTAATTGTATCTAATATTGTCATTTTTATCTCCTCTAGTTTTAGAGTATCATTATTTCATATTTTTGTACAGTATAATCGACTTTTTTTTTATTTTTTCTTTGCTATTTTTATATTGGTGATATTGTGAAAGTTAAAATATTTGATGAAGAAGACGAAAAAGATTTAGAGAACGATATTAATGATTTTTTAGATGGATTAAATGGTGAAGTTGTTGATATTAAATATCAAGTTGGTGTCGGTGTTTTTAGTGAAGAACAGGTTTTTTGTTTTTCTGCTATGATTGTTTATTATTAGAAGTAGACAAATCTTTTTCTTTTTTTTATTTTATGTTATCATTTAGATAACGGAGGCAGTTTATGAAAAAGGAAAAGAAGAAAAAAATATGTGCTTTTAATTTTTTTAAGAGTGCCTTTATTGTGACTATTGGGATTTTTTTAACAGAGATTTGTAGTATGATTTATTTAATTCCATTTTATGCTATTATAGGCAATCGTGGAGGGGCTTTATATGGGTATGCTTATACAATTTATATTCTTTTTTTGTCTTTATTTTCTTTTGGTCTCTCTTTTGCTATTAGTAAAATAGTTTCTGAATATCAAACTTTAGGGTATTATGGTGCTAAAAAAAGAGTTTTTATAATAGCTAAAAGACTTTCTTTATTATTGGGAACTGTTTGTTTTGTGTTTTTAATGGTTTTTGCTCCATGGCTTGCGAGAAGTATATTGGGGGACTTGAGTGGTGGAAATACTATTAATGAAATTACTTTTGTTATTCGGATTGTTAGTATTGCTTTTTTATTCGTTCCAATGCTTGGTATTTATCGAGGTTATTTTGAAGGACATCGCCTTATGAAAATTTCTTCATATTCTCAAGTGTTAGAGCAATTTGTTAGAATTTTTGCAATTATTTTTAGCAGCTTTATTTCTGTTAAGGTATTTAATTTGTCTGTATCATTAGCTATTGGTGTTGCGATTTTAAGTATAACAGTAGGAGCAATTGCATCTTATGTATATTTGATTATAAAAAAACGTCAACATATGTTTAAATTTAATGAGAAAGTTCGTTCTGTTAATGAACCCATTATTACTAATAAACAAATTTTAAAAAAAATAATTACTTATGCCATGCCTTTTATTTTGATTGAAGTATTTAAAGCTTTATATAGTTATGTCGATATGATAACTCTTGTAAAGGGACTTGTTAAGATTGCTCATTTTTCTGTGCCTGATGCTGAAAATATTATGGGGATTTTTTCTGTTTGGTCTACGAGTTTTAATATCATTATTTTGTTTTTATCCATTCAAATTGTGATTAGTTTAATTCCAAATTTAACACAAAGTGTTGTAAAAAAGGAAATCTTTGATATTAATCAAAAAATTAATCAGATGTTTAGCATTTTATTATTTTTTATTTTCCCCATAACTCTTAGTATTAGTTTTTTATCTCAAATAATTTGGACTTTGTTTTATGGAGTCAGTAGATATGGATCTAATGTATTATCTTATTATATTTTTGTTGCGTTTATGATCGGGTTGTTTACTTCGATAGTTTCTGTTCTTCAAGAATTGAAAGATTATAAAAGTGTTGTAGTTAGTTTAGTAGTTGGAGTATTTTTTAAGTTATTACTTAATCGTAATTTGATGGTAGCATTTTATAAAATGGGATTACCAGCTTATTATGGAGTTATTACTGCTAGCTTGATTGGCTATTTTATTTCTTTTATGATTTGTATTATTCGTTTGAAGTTTAAATATAGAATTAATTATGAAGATATGACTAAAAATTTGATTGATATTATATGCGGTTCTTTATTTATGGTTTTTGTGTTGTGGTTAGTTGATTTACTTTTACCTTCTACAATTAATAGATTTGTTTTATTAATTTATGTTGTTGTTTATATTATTGTAGGTGGTGCGATTTATTTTATTTATATGTGGAAGACTAGAGCCATGAAACGGGTATTTGGTAATGCAATACCTTCTAAATTTAAATTTCTTTCATAATAAAAAAGTACTAAGCTAGTACTTTTTCTTTATCTATGGCTTTTTTTAACATATAGCGATGATTATCAAATAGATCTATTGTATTCAAGTTTCCTTTTTTATCCATATAAGCGCATGTTCTTGAAGCTCTTTTTCCGCGATATTTCTTTGCTTTTTTGAATTTAAAATTACTAAATATGGGTAGTATATTGCTTCTCGGTTTTGTTGTTTGTGTTCTACGAAGAATTTAGAGATATTAATAGCTTTTACTGGTTGTATTTGTTTTATATCATAATATCCTGTTTCTTCTATTAACTCTCTTTTTACGGCGCTTTCTTTTTTTCGCCATTCTCTATGCCGCCAGTTACAAGAGAGTTTTGATAATTTACTGTGTTCCGTCCTAAAAATAAATATTCATCTTCATATTGTACAATAATTGCAACATTTTCTCTTTTTATCCAAGGATAGTTTTCTCGCGGAGCATATTCTCCTTTTTCAATATATTCCAATTCTATCTCTTCCATATATTCACCTTATATTTTTTTCTTTAGATTTTTAAGTTTATGATAGGTAGCAAACGCAATTTTATAAGTGTGATACCAGAAAGGTGATATGATATAGTCAAATTCTCCAATTAACTCTACTACATGACCACCAAAGCTTTTTTTGAATAAGTATAGTCCATAAAGTGGGTTTTCTTTTCTAAAATCCCCTGTAATTCCGTAGAAGTTATAACGTTTATATCCGTGTTCTACAGCGTATTTTATACCATTAAAGTGAATTGTGTAGGCAGATTGAAATTGCATAACATCGTCTAGTGTTCCTCCGTGTAATGATAATACTTCATTCCCATATATTAAGAAAAGAATACCACCTAATAGCTTTTTATCTCCATATTTTTCTCTATATTCACTTATTTTTTCTAGTTGTTTTTTTAACCTTGCAATTTCTTCTTGGTTCTTTTTGTTATTTTGTTCATATTTTTTAGGGTTCATTTTCAAAATGTTGTTTTCATATTTGTGGATACGCTCTTTTAATTCTTTTTCGTTTGTTTTTAATTCTTCTTTTGTATTCTTTTCAAATTCTTTAAAATTAATTTCAGCTACTAATATTTTTAGTATTCCGTCGTCATGAAGGGAATCCCACATGCTTTCGTAATAAGATAGAGGTCTATCCACAAATTCTCGTCTATCACTTGTGTGTTGCATTATATCTTTAAATATAGGAAGTTCTTCTTTTGATATTTCTCTTGTATGAATTCCAGAACGCTCATTTTTTCTTAATATTTGTCTGGTTTTAGATTCCATGTCTTTCATAATATCATCTAGTGTTTTATTTTCTGTTTCAATAACATGCATCCATCTTGGTTGAAGAGTATCTTGCATTAGATTAAATCCAAAATGTTTATAACCTAATTCTTTTAAGTTTTCTACAAAAGAACTATTATCTAATCCGTCGATTACCACATTTCCATTATTATCGTGTTCTTTATATTCTACATAAGGGTCTATCTTTATAAAAATTGCTTTTTCTTTTTTTGCATACTTTTTTATTAGTGTTGTAAATTCTTTTAATATATTTTTGTTTTTATAGTCTATTAAAAATCCACGTGGAGCGTAAAACATTTTCTTTTTTATGAGTGGTAATGTTTTAGATAAAATTAAACTTGCGGCAATTATCTCATTGTTTTTTTCTAATCCTAAGTAATGAGCAACCCAACCATTTTTCTTTTTTAAGTGCGCCCAAGATATGGTTTGATAGAAAGTGATTTCTGGATTTTTATCAGCAAACTTTTTAAATTCTTTTTCACTTATTTTTTTTAATTTCATTTTCTATCTCCTTTTTGCTTTTGTTTCTAATCATTCTTCTATAAAATGGAACTAATTTAGTGAATATCAAATACATTGGTTTATTAGTAACATAGTCAAATTCTCCCAAAAACTCAATATAATTTCCGCCAAATTTCTTTTTAAATTCATGTAAACCAAACCTTGGGTTGCTTTTTGATAAATCCCCGATTGTACCAAATTGGTCATACACTTTCAATCCCTTTTCTTTGCAATATTTAATGTGTTCTTCGTATGTATAATAATTGACATAAGTTTCTGTTAAAATGTTATGGTTTCCAGCATATAAGACCCATGCTTTATCAGCATATTCTACTATCATATGTGCACTTAGAGTTAAATTGTTACCATATTCTTTTTTATAATTTTCGAATGTTTTTATTTCCTTATGACAGTTTTCTTTTTGTTTTGTTAATTCATTTAATTTGTTTTTAGCACTTTTACTGAGATTATCGATTGGCAATATAGATATTTGGTTATTTATATTTTTTAAATTTTCCTTTAATTTGTTTAATGTTCTTTCTATATCAACTTTACCTAAGAATAGAGTGGCTTTTCCATTTTGACTTCCATTAAGAATATCATATAAAGTATTGTAATAGTCTTCATTGTAGGATACAAAATCTTTTCTGGTTTCAGTTAAAGTCATTAAATGATAAAATGCTTTTAAATCTTTTTCAGTACCAATTTCTACGTAAGTATCTAGTTTTTTAGCTTTTGCGATTCTTTGTTTTGTTGTTTTTGAAAAATGATCTTTTATTTCTTCTAGTGATTGATTTAAATCAATTCTAAAAGTATATCTTGGTTGCATTGTTTCAAAGTTTTTTGTGAATCCTAAGTGTTTATATCCTAGTTTTTTTAAATTTTCAAATATTTTATTTGTGTCATATGGTAATGGTTGCTCTTCATCTAAATAATTGTAATTCTTATAAATTAAATCAGGGTCTATTTTTACAAAGATTGCTTTTTTACTTTTGGCAAATTTAATTATTTCTTTTGTCATTTCTTTTAGTAAAGTTTCATCTTCATAGTTGATTACAAAGCCTCTTGGACAATAAAAATAACAGTAATTCATAGGAAGATGTTTTTGTAATAATAATGCTGTTGCCAAAATATTCTTTTCTTCATCTACTAATCCTAAATAATATGGAGTTAGTCCTTTTTTTATTTTTGATAATTGTCCCCAGGCATATGATTGTAAAAAATGCGATTTTGGTTGTTTTTTCAAAAAGTTTTCGTAAACTTCTTCACTTAATCGCGCTAGTTTTGCCATTTTTATCATCCTTTCTTCTTAATAATTAGTATACCATAAAAACACTTCGTTAACAAAAAAGAACACAATAATTGTGTTCATAACATATACATTCCATCTTCTTTTTTTAAATATTCATTTTGTGAACCTTGTTCAAGTTTTGATATTTTATTTTTTAAATTATTTACATCATGTTTTAATTTTTCTATCTCTTGATAGATGTTCAAATCGTTTTTTTGTGGTGGTACTGGCGGCATATTGAAGTTTGGAATATATGGAAAAGGAAATTGGTTCATAAGTTTGTCCTCCTTTTTATTGTATGCATTAAGATATATTTTTGTTATAATATATGATGGAAGTGATATTATGAGACTTAGAAATGTAAAAAATAAAGAAGAAATTTTAAATTGTTCTCCTTTTTTGGTGAAGGATCCAGAAAAATATTGCGGGAAATGGTCTGGTTATTTTAATAATTCTAACCCTATTTATATTGAGATAGGTATGGGGAAAGGAAAATTTATACGCGAAAATGCTAAAATGTATCCTAATATTAATTTTATTGGTATTGAAAAGTACGATAGTGTAGTGGCGAAATGTTTGCCAAAAATTGATGAAAGTTTAAGTAATTTGGCTATTGTCCGTATGGATGCCTTAAATATTGACCAGGTTTTTTCTAATGAAATTGACCGTATTTATTTAAATTTTTCAGATCCTTGGCCTAAAAAACGTCATCATTTGCGTAGATTGTCTAGTAGAGTTTTTTTAGATAAATATACTCATATATTTCGAGGAGATTTTGATATATGGATGAGGACAGACAATAGTGATTTATTTTGCTATTCTTTGATGAGTTTTAGCGAGGCTGGCTATGTACTAAAAAACCTTACTTTGGATTTACACCAAAATATGCCTGATTTGCTTATCACTACAGAGTATGAAGATCGTTTTTCAAATAAAGGAATGCCTATATATAGCGTAGAAGCTGTTAAAGTGTCCAAAAAAGTAAATAAATAGAAAAAATTTTTACATTTAATAAAAATTTGATATAATGTAGTAAGAGTAGGTGAAATATGAAAAGAAGAATAGTTTTACTCTCTATTGTTTTATTGTTGGTGTCTGGATGCAGTATACAGACGTTGAGCAATACTAATTTTCAAGATAATATTTCAATGATATTGTCTGAAGATACCAATTTAGCAAATGTTAATTTTGATGGTTATCAGTATTATGTTCCTAGTGGAATACGCTTTGTTAATAAAGATGATTATAATGCTCTTTTACAAGATAAATATGGTAATCGTTATTATTTGTATGTTGATGTTATTGGATATTTTCACGGTACTAAAAATACCTATAAAGTGAATACCAATGTTTATTATTCTGAAAAATTAAATTATAATAAAAAAACAGGTTATATTGAAATTAATGAAGTTGATGATGGATATTTTATTGAAATGGTTTTTAATTATTGTAAGATTGAGACATGGATACAAAAAAAATATCTTATTCCAGTAATTAATAATATAAGTTATATTTTACGCTCTGTGAAATATCATGATAAGATTTTGGAGAGTTTAATTGGTGAAAATGTTTTGGATTATAAAGAGGAGACTTTTAATATTTTTGAGTCAAAATCTAACGATGATGAATCGGTCCTAAAATATGAAGATTATCAACAAGCTGATATTAATAACAGTGAAGGAATAACTGATGAGGATAATTTTCAAGTAAATCAAAAAGATTAGAAGAGGTGAAACAATGAGCGTTTTTGATAAAATTAAGAATGCTCTTTTTGAAGAAGAGTATGTTGAAGTGGAAGAAAAGCCAAAAATCAAACCTAAAGCTAGACGAGAAAAACCTAAAAAGGAAACTAGAGAAGTAACGGTAAACGATAACAAGCCTATTGCTAAAAAAATCGTTTTACCTACTAGAAAAGAAAATATTCAAGAGGAAATTGATGATTATCAACCTAGAGATGAGGATTTTGAAATTGTTTCAGATAATGAAGATAAAAAAGATACGTCAGAGTTTAGATTCCCGGCTGTTGATGATTCGGAATTTGAAAATCAGTCATGTTATGATGAACCTAAAATTGTTAGTGTAGTTCGAGAAGAGGAAACTTCAACAGTTGAGAAAAATAATTTATATCATGGATATAAGAAAAATTCTGAAACATATGCAACTTCTTCTTTGGAGGGAGCTTATCATGGTAGAGAGTCTAATTTATATCATAGTGATTATAATGAATCAGTTTCTATTCATGAATATGGTACTTATGAGAAAGAAAAGAAACCAGTGTTTAAGCCTTCGCCTATAATTTCCCCAATTTATGGTATTTTGGATAAAAATTATAAAAAAGAAGAAATTATACCTAAAAGAGAAGTTCGTTTGTCTAGTTATACTAGAGAACATATGAGTGTTGATGATGTTAGGCGTAAAGCGTATGGAAGTTTGGCTGATGATATTGCTTTAGATATTGATGGAAAAGGCAATGATTTATCATCTGAAGAACCTGCAAAGGAAGAGTCAAATGAAGAGACTAATTTGTTGGTAGATTTAAGTGATAACGAAAAACCTAGAGTTTCAGAAGTTACTGTAGGTGATGCTGAAGAATATTTTAGAGATTTAGGGTTAGAATATAATATAGATTATAAAGATTCTAGCAAAGAGAAAGCTACTGGACGTCGTGTTGACAAAGATTATTTGGAAATGACAAAAGAAGTATCTTCAAATAATGATGATGTTGTAGAAGAAAAACAAAGTAAAGATTTGGATTCTGCAACGGATGATAATCTTTTTGATTTAATTGATTCTATGTATGATGAAGAAGAAAAAGAATAAAGAGGAGGCTTTGCTATGGATGTATTAAATGCAGTTTTACCAGTATTATTATATATATTTGGTATCATATTATTAATAGTGTTAATTATTTTAGGAATTAGAATGATTCAAATTTTAGATAAAACAGATAAAATGTTAGATGATGCCAATGCAATATTAGAAAATGTAAGTCAAAAGGTGAATTCATTTAATGGTTTTTTTGAAATTTTGGATAAAACTGGATATGGTATTTCTGTAATTGGAGACAAAGTTATTGGAATGTTTTCCGGTGTGATTTCTAAAATATTTAATAGAAATAAAAAGGAAGAGGAGGATTTATATGAGTAAAGAAAAGAAGTCTGGGTTTGGTAAATTTTTAGCTGGAGCTGCTGTAGGTGCTGGTATTGGTATTTTGTTTGCTCCAAGAAAAGGTAGTGAAACTAGAGCACAATTGAAAGTAAAAATTAATGAATTGATTGCACAGATTAAAGATATCGATATAAAAGAAGTTAAAGAAGAATTTAATTGTAAAGTAGAAGAAATTAAATCAGGTTTAGCAGACTTAGATAAAGAAAAAGTATTAGAAATAGCTAAAGAAAAAGCTACTCAATTGAAAGATAAAGCTCAAGAACTTGTTGATTTGGCTATTGAAAAGGGTACACCTGTACTTAGAGATGCTGCTGAAGAAGTTCGTTTAAAAGCCATTGATGTTACAAAAGATGTTTTGAAAAAACTTGAAAAAGGAGAAAAGAAGTAATTCTTTTCTTTTTTGGTACTTTTCAAATAGTTAAAACTATGATATATTAGATACATCATTTTTCGTTGACGAATGATTAGTAGTAGTTATTTTTATTTATAGAGATTTAGTGGTTGGTGGAAACTAAAAGAAAATAATTATGAATTACGACATTCAGAGAAAAAACGTTAATCGCGTTAAGATAGTTAAGTGTATAGAGAAATCTATAAAGTAAGGTGGTACCGCGAACTGTTCGTCCTTATAGGAGGGATAGTTCTTTTTTTTGGAGGTAATGTTATGCATACAGAATACGAGGTTCGTGTTTTAGAAATTGATACAGATGAAATTATTAAAAAGTTAGAAGAGGTTGGAGCCGAGTTTCAATGGGATCATTTACAAAAAAGATATGTATATGATTTTATACCAAAAATTGATGGTAAATGGATTCGATTAAGAACTAATGGAGATAAGACTACTCTTACCATTAAAAATATTGTTTCTTCGTCAATTGATGGTACACAAGAGTTAGAAATTGAAGTTGAAGATTTTGATAAAACTAATTTAATTTTAAATGAATTGGGTTTTGTTGCTAAAGGATATCAGGAAAATAGACGTAGACAATATATTTTGGATGGTGTTGAAATTGATATAGATTCATGGCCTTGGATTCCTACATATTTAGAGATTGAGGGAGAGAGTGAAGAAGTTATTTACGAGGTTTTGGACAAACTTGGGATTCCAAAAGAAAAATCTACTAGTCGAGATGTTGATACTATTTATCGTGATTACGGATATAATGTAAATGAAATATATGAATTGAAGTTAGAGGAGGAGAGAAAATGACATTTTTTGAAGAGTTACAATGGAGAGGATTAATTAAAGATATTTCTAATCCGGAATTAGAAGAAAAATTGAATCAAGGAGGATTAAAATTTTATATAGGTGCAGATCCTACTGCTGAAAGTTTACATATTGGTCAATTCCCTACCTTTTTAATGATAGAGAGATTAAAAAGAGCAGGACATCAACCTTTTATTTTAGTTGGTGGAGCAACGGGAAGAGTAGGTGATCCTAGAGGTACTGGTGAACGTGAGAAAGCTGAGATTTCTGTAATTGAACATAACTATGATAAGATAAAAGCACAAATGAAAAAATTGTTTGGAGAAGAAGTCCAGTTAGTTAATAATTTTGATTGGTTCAAAAATATAAATTATATTGATTTTTTACGTGATGTTGGAAAATATATTAATGTTTCTTACATGATTAATAAGGATTTAGTTAAGCGACAATTAGATATTGGAATTAGTTATGCTGAATTTTCTTATATGTTAATACAAGGATATGATTTTAAGGAACTTCATGACAAATATGGTGTTACTTTACAGTTTGGTGGTTCTGATCAATGGGGAAATTTAACCACAGGAATTGAGTTAATTAGGAAACTTGATAATGAAGAAGTATATGCGTTTTCTATGCCACTTACTTTAGATTCTACTGGTAAGAAGTTAGGTAAGAGTTATGGTAACGCTTTATGGTTGGATGAAGAAAAAACTTCTAGCTATGAAATGTATCAGTATCTACTTAATTTCGAAGATTCTATGATGGAAGAATATTTAAAGAGGTTTACGTTTTTGACTAAAGCAGAGATTGAAGGTATTATGAAAGCACAAAAAGCTACCCCTGAAAAAAGGATTGCCCAAAAATCTCTTGCTAAGGAAGTGCTTGACTTTATTCATGGAGAAGGTGCTTATGAAAATGCTGTTAAAATTAGTGAGTCTTTGTTCAGTGGAGATATTCGTAATTTAACGGCTAATCAGATTGAGGTGGCTTTTAAGGGTATTGAACCTTTTCAAGCTGAAGAAGCTAATTTGGTAGATTTTTTAGTTCAATTTCATATTTGTTCTAGTAAAAGGGAAGCTAGAGAATTTATTCAAAATGGTTCTATCAGTATTAATGGTGATAAAATCACAGATTTAAATTATCAAGTTATAAAAAATGATTCTATAGAACAAAAATATGTGGTTATTAGACGAGGAAAGAAGAAATATTTTATTGGTAAATTTTAATAGTTGATAAAAGTCTATCCTTTGTGATAGATTTTCTTTAGTTTTCAATTTTCTTGAGTCTATGACTTTACCAGTTTAGTTATTAAGCAAACTTTAAAATTATAGGAGGTGAAACAAATGAAAATTACATTAGTTCGTCATGGTCAGACGGAGTTTAATTATCAAAATATTCTTCAAGGAAGAAGCAATAATCAATTGAATGATACTGGGCGTAGGCAATGTCAAAAGTTAAGAGAAAAGCTTAAAGAAATAGATTTTTCTTTTTGCTACATGTCACCAATGGTGCGGGCTGTTGAAACAGCTTTTATATTGGTTGGAGATCGTGTGGAGACTTTTCCAGATAAACGCTTGATTGAACGTGATATGGGAAATTTGGAAGGAAAGCCTAGGCGTGATTATGATGTTCAAAAGTATTGGGATTATGATTTGAATTGTTCCGATTTAGGAGTAGAACCAGTACAAGATGTTTTTACACGTTGTAGAGATTTCTTGGATTACGTCATAAAAAAACATGCGAACGAGCATATTTTAGTTGTTTCTCATGGAACGCCTATTCGCGTACTTCATCATTTACTACATCATAATGATTTACATGGCAATTTGTTGGATGTTGATATTACTAATTGTTATTGTGAAACGATTGAGGTGAATGAAAGTGAATGGTAATCAATTAATGTTTAATAATTATTATACAAGTTTAATTTGTTTTATTAAATAAAAAAAATCGATAGTTTTTACTATCGATTATTTGTTGTAGAATTCAACGATTAACGCTTCATTGATATCAGCATTAAGTTCATTTCTTTCAGGAAGTCTAACATAAGTTCCTTCCATCTTTCCTTCATCATAAGTGATAAAGTCAACACGTTTAGATACTTTAGCTAAACTATCAGCAACAACTTTCAAATTTTTATGATCTTCTTTGATAGAAATTACGTCTCCAACTTTAACTTGGTATGAAGGAATATCTACTTTTTTACCATTTACGGTAACATGTCCATGATTTACTAATTGTCTAGCACCACGACGAGTAGTAGCAAATCCAATTCTATAAACTAAGTTGTCTAAACGAGATTCTAACATTCTTAAGAAGTTAGTACCTGTAACACCTTTAAGTTTAGAAGCTTTATCAAAAGTATTTCTGAATTGTCTTTCATTTACTCCATACATGAAACGTACTTTTTGTTTTTCTTTTAATTGAGTTCCGTAATCAGATAATTTACCTTTACGAGCATTTCCATGTTGTCCTGGTCCATATGGACGACGTGCTAATTCTTTGCCAGTTTCGCTAATTGAAAAACCAACGTGACGTGCTTTTTTATAACTTGGTCCAGTATATCTTGCCATAATTTTACTCCTTTCTTTTTATTACATTCATTGAAATGATTTAGTCGTACTTTAGGGAGTTTTTCTTTCTCTTTCGCGTAAACAGCATGGTTACTTGATTTATCGAAAAACACTTTAAAACACTCTAAATCTGCTGTTTCAAGTGAATTGCAGTTATAATTATATGATAAAACTATTAATATGTCAATCTTTTCCTTATTTGAGTTTCGGTATTTTACGAAAGAAGTGAAGCAATTGTTCTCTACCATGCCAACTATCAAGAAAAACAGAT
>CALVYB010000014.1 GCA_944371955.1 uncultured Bacilli bacterium | reverse complement strand
TTAATACTACGCAAATAAAGTCTATGCTTGAAAATCAAACATAGACTTATCTAAAAATTTCTCATGCGTTTATCCTGCGTATAGTAGATATTGTAATTGTTGTTATAAAAGTTTTTATTAAAGTTTTAGTGGCTGATGTTCTTTATTTAGGTTATAGTCAATAAAAAAATTCTGAGTTTAATCAGAATTTTTTAGTCTATTTTTTCTGCTATATTTTCATTGTTAAAGTCATCTTCCATTAATAATTCGTGAATTTCTTCTTCTTTGGTATCTACAAATATTTCTTCAATTCGATCTACGCGACATTTTTCAGCTTTGATAATGGCGTCTACTTTGTCTATCGCGTCTTCTAAAACATCATTAACGACAACGTAATTGTATTTTGTTACTTCATTTATTTCTTTATATGCTGTATGGAAACGCTCTAATATTTTTTCTTTAGAATCAGTTCCACGTTTTTTTAATCTTTTTACCATTGTTTTTAGAGATGGAGGAAGAATGAAGATAAAGATTGCTTCTGGTACTAATTTTTTAATATTGGCAGCTCCTTCAATTTCTATTTCTAGAATCACGTCTGTTCCTTCAGATAATTTTTCTTTAATAGTTCCTTTTGGAGTACCATAGTAATTTCCTACATAGTTTGTATATTCTAGAAAAAATCCTTCTTTTATTTGTTTCTCAAATTCTTCTTTTGTTACAAAATTATAAGTAATTCCTGGAATGTCATTTTCTCTAATTGGTCTACTAGTGGTAGAAACAGAAAGCCACATGTTTTTGTTCTTTTTTAATAATCCACTAATTACACTTCCTTTTCCACATCCACTTGGAGCAGATATTACAATTAATTGTCCGCTTTTTTTCTCTTTAATCATTTTGATCATCCTTTCTATATAAATCACACTGATATTCTTTTTTATAATTTTGTTCATTATTTTTATATGGTAAAGTATAAATTTTTGTAGTATTTAGTTCTAATTCTAACATTTCATTTTTGTTTTTGGATATTTTACTAATTAATGGTAGAGTTAGGTCTTTTTTTATGGTGTTTAAGTAGTCTTTTCCTTTGCTATTAAATGCTAATAATCTAATATATTCTAATTTTTGATTTTTTTGTGCTTGTTGTTTTGTATAGTTACATAATATTTGCAATAAAGCACGTGATATTTTACTATATGTTTGATGTTTGGATTTTACTCTTTGTATTAATTCTTCGTATGAATTTACAAATAATATTTCTTTTTTTAGTCTCACTGCTAAATCTTTACTTACTAAATGATATTGTTCTAAATTGTTTTCAGTAATGATTTTATATTTTAGAAAGTTAAAATAATCTTCCTTTTTATGAATAATTTCTTTTGATAATATATTAAATGTTTCTTTAGGAACTGTTTTTTTTATTTTTTCTAAATTACTGATATTTTCGCGGATCGATGTTGCACTACTAATTGTTCCTTTTATTTCTTTGCTATTATAGTCATTTGTTCGTTTGATTGAGTTTGGTTTTATATTGTAATTGTATTTTAGAATTGTTTTTATGTATGTGATTCCTAAAATGTCATTGGGAGTGTCTATTATTTTTCCAGTTAAGTCTTTTAAAGAAAGGGCTAAAGCAGTTGGATAATTATATCCAAATTTAGAATATATTCTTACTAGTTTATCAAATTGATTGTTTTGTAATTCAGCTTTGGCAATTTCTGTTAGATCATAGATGTTGTTGGATTCACTACCAAAGATTAATTGTTCTACTTTTAGTTGCTCTAAAAGAGTAATTCCTGCATAACTAAAGTAATCAGCACTTTGAGTAGCAAAATGATAAGGAATTTCTACTACTAAATCTGCACCAGCACTGATAGCTAATTTAGCTCGTGACCATTTATCAATAATTGCAGGTTCTCCTCGTTGAGTGAAATTTCCGCTCATAGCAATAACTATTGTATCTTCTGGATATTTTTTTTTGATTTCTTGTATTTGGTATAGATGTCCATTATGTAAGGGATTGTATTCAGCAATAATTCCAACACTAGCCATAGTATTCCTCTTTTCTTGTACCATAGCTTAACATATTTTTATATAAAAAACAATGGGGAAGAAGGGTGACGGTTATGTATGAAAATTTTAAAATTAATATAAAATTTTATGTTGTTTACTTTGCATTATGTTACGAAAAATACAAATCAGAGTTTTTATGGCGTGAGAAGTTAAATGTACTTAAATATTTGTATAAGGATTACATTTCATAAAAAATTTGAAGTCTGTTTTTAAGGTCATTTTATTTGCTTTCTATTTAATATACTTTATGATAAATTTGTTATATTTTTATAAATAAATACTGAAATTTTTGTTAGAAAAAAAGAATATGTAAACATCACATTTATTAGTTAAATATAATTAACTTTATTTACTTATTTAGCGTTATGCGGTATAATTTTCTTATCATTTAGGGATATGTTTTATTAGTTTGGAATAAAATTTAGTGATTTAGGATGTGAAGAGGATGAGAGTAATTGTAGCAGCAGGAGGTACTGGAGGTCATATTTATCCTGCATTAGCTATTATAGAAAGAATTAAACAACAAGATAAAAACAGCGAAATTTTATATGTTGGTACTACTGATCGGATGGAAAAAGATATTGTACCAGCGCGTGGTATTTCTTTTGTTGGGGTTTCTATAGAAGGATTAAACAGAAAAAACATTTTTTCTAATTTTTCTGTTCTTTGTAAATTTTTTAAAGCTATTCAGAAATCCAAAGAGATAATTAACGAATTTAAACCTGATATTGTTATAGGTGTAGGTGGATATATTACTGCTCCAGTATTATATGCAGCTCATAAAATGCATATTAAAACTATGATTCATGAACAAAATTCTATTCCAGGTCTTTCTAATAAATTTTTGTCTCGTTTTGTTGATACTATTTGTGTATCTTTACCTGGTAGTATTCAATATTTTCCCAAAAATAAAACAGTTTATACAGGAAATCCTCGAAGTGAAGAAATATTAAATATTAAAAAGATTTCTAAAACTAAATTTGGTTTTTCTGCATCTAAAAAGTTGGTTCTTATTGTTATGGGGTCTTTAGGATCTACTACTATGACTAAGAAACTAAAAGAAGCTATTAGTCATTTCGATAATAAAAATTATCAAGTTTTAGTTATTACAGGTAAAGCTTATTATGATGATTATAAAGATATTAAAATACCTAAGAATGTGGTGTTACTTCCTTTTACAGAGGAATTAATTCAAGTTATGAAGGATACCGATTTAATGGTATCTCGTGCTGGAGCTTCTACTATTTCAGAAATTACGGGTATTGGTCTTCCTTCTATTTTGGTTCCGTCTCCTTATGTTACTCATAATCATCAATATATGAATGCTAAAGAATTAGAAGATGCTGGAGCTTGTCAAATTTTGGAGGAAAACAAGTTTGAACCAGAAACTTTATGTCGTAAAATAGAGGATATTTTGTATGATAAAGAATTATATTTTTCGATGAGGAAAGCAAGTGAATCTTTTGGTGTTAAAGACTCTCTTACCAAAATTTATGGAGAGATTGTGAAGTTGGTTGGTGAATAGAATGAAAAATGTTATAGAACAATTAGAAAAAATGGATATAGGAAAAATAGATTATGATGTACCACTTAGTAAATATACTACTTATCGAGTTGGTGGTATTGCAGCAGCTATGATTTATCCTAAAAATGTAGATAGCTTAAAAAAATTACTACAAATATTAAAAGCAAATAATATTCGTTTTAAAGTTTTGGGATTTGGCTCTAATTTGTTATTTAGTAGTAAACGTTATGATGGAGTTATTATTCGGTTAGATCAATTTGATGATGTAGAGTTTTTAACTCCTTATAAATTACGTGTTGGAGCGGGGTATTCTTTGGTGAAACTTTCTATGCAGGTAGCTAAAAGAGGACTTGCTGGCTTGGAATTTGCCAGTGGGATTCCTGGTACTGTTGGTGGAGCTATATTTATGAATGCAGGCGCTTATAATAGTGATATGGGATATATAGTTCAAGATGTTACAGTTTTGACCCCTGATCTTAGAGTGATTAAACTAGAAAATAAGGAAATGAATTTCCATTATAGAACTTCTTTTCTAAAAACTCATCCTGATTATATATGTTTAGAGGCTGTTATTCGTTTAGATAAGGGAAATAAAACAGCTATTGAAGAAGTTATTCGTGATCGCCGCAAGAGGAGAATGGAATCTCAACCTTTAAATTATCCGTCTGCTGGTTCAGTTTTTCGTAATCCGGAAGGAATGTTTGCTGGTAAAATGATAGAGGATTTGGGACTTAAAGGTTTTTCTATCGGTGGAGCTAAAGTTAGTGAAAAACATGCTAATTTTATTATTAATTATGATCATGCAACGGCTGAAGATATAAAAAAATTAATTGAATATGTACAGAAAAGGGTAAAGGAAGAGTGTCAGGTTGAATTAAAAGCAGAACAAGAATTAGTAAATTGGGAGTAATGTACGTGGCTAAAAAAATAGTAAAGAAAAGACGTGTTAAAATATTACCTTGCTTGTTAGTGCTTCTGATATTAGGAGGGCTTTCTTTTCTTGTGTATTTTTTCTTGAAAATTCCTATTAAAAATTTAATTGTTCAAGGTACTGTATATTTAAATGATGATTATATCCTTGAACTTGCGGAAGTTAAAGATTATCCTAGTTTTTGGTTATCTTCTACTGCGGCGATGGAAAAACAATTAGAGAAATCTCCCTATATTTCTGAGGTTAGTGTTGAACGTAAGTTTTTTCATGTTTTGGTGTTTTCTATTGTAGAAAATGTGCCTTTATTTATTAACAATACTAATCAAACTGTTGTTTTTTTAAATGCAGAAGAGGTTCCTATTTCTGAAGAAATTGATCTTTTTCGAATTCCTAGACTTATTAATTATGTTCCAGATACTAAATATAAAACATTTATTAAGGGAATGTCTAATATAAAAAAAGAAATTTTAGGTAAAATATCTGATGTTGAATATCAACCTAATGAATATGATAAAGATCGGTTTTTATTATATATGGATGATGGAAATATGGTTTATTTAACTTTAACTAAATTTGATATGATTAATTATTATAATGATGTTTTGAGCCAATTAGAAAATAGAAAAGGTATTCTTTATTTGGATAATGGAAATCATTTTCAAATTATGGAGTAGGGTATGAAAAAAGTTTTAACTTATATATCGTGTTATGGAAAGTATTTTTTTCTTTTTGTTTTCTTTTTTCTTTGTTTACAGTTTTTTTATACAGCGTTTAATGGTGATCAATTTTATAATTTTGGTTTTAGTTATGCAATTAGTAGAGGAGAGATTCCATATCTTGATTTTAATATGATTATTCCTCCTTTTAGTGCTTATTTTTATGCAGTTTTCTTTGCGCTTTTTGGAGTGGAACTTTATATTTTTAATTTGGTTCAAGCCTTTTTACTTTGTATATTATTCTATTTTTTATTTCATCTTTATGGTAACAAAACTTGGATTTTGTTTATTTTATTGTGTATTCCTGTTGGTATTCCTTTTGTGACCATTCTATTTCAAGGATATAATTTTTTATTATTGTTAGAATTGGTTCTTTTAATTTATTTAGAAAAAACCAACAAAAATGATTATTTGATAGGTTTTTTATTGGGAATATCTATTCTTACAAAACAAACTGTTGGTCTATGTTTTTTACTTCCTACACTATATTTTGTTTTTAGGCATTTTATTCAATGGAAAAAAGTTTTAAAGAGGATTGTTGGATGCTTGATTCCGTGTTTAATTTTTGTTTCATTTTTATTAATTACTAAAACATTCAACTCTTTTATAGATTTATGTTTTTTAGGAATGCTTGATTTTACGAAGAGTAATGGTAAATTGTTGGATTATAATACTTTGTTGTTTTTTATTGCATTTATTTTTGTTATTTTCAGAATTTTTTGTAATAGAAAACGAATAGAGTTTTATTATGTTTTAGCATTTTCTTCTATTGCTGTACCACTTTTTGATTATTATCATGTTACATTATTTTTATTTGCGTGTTCATTTTTGCTATTAGATTTTGTTTCTTTAAAATATAAAACTGTTGCAGTTCATGCTTTTATTTTTGGTTTTAGTTTAGCTATCATTTGGGTGGGATTTTCTAGGAACTTTCAATTTCATTTAGCTAATTTTAAACATTTTAATTATCAGGTTCTTTCTTCTAAGAATGAAAAAAATATCAAAGATATAAATAGTTTTATATCAGAGAATAAAGATTGCAAACTTATTATTTTAGGTGCCAATGCTTATTATTTGAAGATTATTAATGATATGGATATCAATTATTATGATTTGCTGAACTACGGTAATCATGGTTATCAAGGTACCAAAAAGATGATTCGGCGCATACAATTGGAAGATAATGCATTGATTATGATTAATATTGAAGAGTATAATGATTATTCTAATAATCGTCAACAAATTAATAAAGATGTGATGAAGTATGTTATGGAGCATTTTGATTTAGTAGATAAAATAGGAGATTATTATATTTATCAAAGCTTAAATTAATATACCTATATATGGAGTGAATAATATGAAAAAAGTTTTTAAATATGGATTTGTTTATTTCTTTTCTTTTTTTATTTTGATATTTTTTAGTTCTATCAATTCTTATGATTCAATATGGAATTATGGATTTAGTTATGCTCTTTCTAAATTTCAAATTCCTTTCGTAGAAATTAATATGATTACTCCAGGTTTTTATAATTTTGTTATGGCGTTTGGTTTATTGTTTTGTCATAATAATTTAGTTTATTTGTTAGAACAGGCTTTACTTATTACGCTTACTTTTTATTTTTTAGAAAAGATATTTCTAAAAAACGCTTGGTTATTTTTGTTTTTTATGTGTTTTCCTTGTTTTATTGCCTTTACTATTACTTATAATTATTTTTTATTATTTTTAATGATTTTTCTTGTTTATTTAGAAGAGAATCATAAAAGTGATTATTTAATTGGTGTTGTATTAGCAGTTTCTATTTTAACTAAACATTCTGTTGGGCTATTCTTTTTACTGCCTAGTATTTTTATTTATTTTCATGATGGTAAGAAATTATTAAGAAGATTGTTAGGAATGCTTTTTCCTTGCGTCATTTATTTTGTTTATTTAGTCTGTATGGGAAGTCTTTTTTCTTTTATAGATTTATGCATTTTAGGAATGTTTGATTTTGCAACACAAAATGTAGAAATTGTAATCATTTATTTCGTTTTATCTCTTTTATTGTTTATTATTAGTTTTATTTATATTATTTTTAATAAAAAAGATATTCTTGGTTACTATGTATTAGCTTTCTTTTCTATTATGATTCCTATTTTTTCTTATTATCATTTTTTTGTATATTTAGTGGCGGTTTCATGTTTACTTATGAGAAAACTTAAAATTTTTGGTAATTATATTCGTAATTTATCTATTCTTTTATGTGGAATTATTGTTTTTTTTAATGTTATGATGATGGAAGGAAAGTATCAGTTTTTGAAAATTCATAATTTTGATTTTTTATATTTACCAGTATATTCTAAAGATAATCTTTTGACTTTAGATGAGTTATATAATAAATATAGAAAAAAAGGAAATACGGAAATATTATCTAGTAAAAGTGTTTGGATTAAAATTAAAAATGAACAAGATTTAAATTATTTTTCTGTATTTTTATCAGGAAATTTTGGCTATAATGGTACTCAGAAGATGATTCAAAGAGTAAGGACAATGGGAGATAGCTACTATATTGTAGATAATTTTGAATATAAAAGGGCGTTAAGTAAAAAAGAACAATTTGAAGTTCAAACTACAGAATACATTATAAAGAATAGTAAAGTAGTAGAAAATATAGGGGATTATATTGTTTATCGATATGAGGTGATGGAATGATAAAGAAAAGATATTTAAAAAATAGTTTATTATTTTTATTTCTTTTTTGTATGTTTTTAATTTGGAATTTAATTTTTGTTCCACTTAATTTGGACGAGGTTTGGAATTATGGCTTTGCTCATAATATTTATCAGGGCCTTATCCCTTATAAAGATTTTAATATGATTTTGACTCCTTTATATCCTTTGCTTATTTCACTTCCATTTCATCTTTTTGGATCTAGTATGTTGGTTTTTCATATTTTTAATGCTGTTTTATTAGCAGTGCTATCTTTTCTTTTGCTTTCTTTGGTTAAAGAAAAAGCTTGGTTTTTGATCTTGTTTTTCTTTTTTCCATTGCCGTTTTCCTTTCCAAGTTATAATTTGTTTTTATATTTTCTTTTTGTTTGTTTACTTATTTTGGAAAATAAACAAAAAAATGATTATATCATAGGATTAATTTTAGGATTGACAATCCTTACCAAACAATCTGTAGGATTTTTCTTATTGTTGGTTAATCTTTATTATTTGAAAGATTTAAAAAGAATTGGTAAAAGAGCCATAGGATTTTTAATTCCAGTTTTTCTTTTTGTTTGTTATTTAATTTGCACTTCTAGTTTTAGACAATTTTTAGATTTATGTTTTTTTGGATTGTTTGATTTTGCTTCTAGTAATGGAGCGGGATTTAATATTTATTTAGTCTTTTTCATATTGATGGTTGGAATTATCGTTTACTTTACTTTTAAAGAACGAAACAATATTAGCTATTATTATGCTTTGGCATTTACTAGTGTTATGTTTCCTTTATTTGATACATATCATTTTCAGGTTGCTTTTATAGGCTTTTTAACCGTATTTTTTATGAAAAAGAATATTTGTGTTCCTATTAAACCTGTATTATTTTCTTTAGGCGTTATTGTGGGGGTTTTTATAGTTACTGGGGTAAAGAGGTTTAATCAAAATATTATTTATCCTAATGATATTCGTCACTTTGAATATAGGATGTTAGATTCAGAATCTATTTTATTTACTAAAGAAGTAAATAATTATATGAAAAAGTATTCTGACAAAAAATTCTTTTTTTTAGGTTCTAATGGATATTATTTCCGTCTTATAAATGATATGCCTATTTCTTATATTGACTTACTTAATCAAGGTAATTGGGGATATGGTGGAAGCGAAAAATTACTTAAAGAAATAAAGTTGAGAAAAGATTATATTTATTTTGTTGATAAAGAAGAACTGTCTCCTATAAAACAAACAGATAAAAAAGCGTTGCGATATGTTCTGGATAATGGAAAAAAAATAGATAAGATAGGAATATTTGATATTTATGTTTTTGATAAAAAATGAAGGATAACTCTTTTACAAACTTTGCTTTTATAGTATAATGTTTTTTAGGATGGGAGATGCTTACATGAATCAGGTATATGCAGGTATTGAATTAGGTACTGATAGTATTAAGGTTGTTGTATTGGAAAAGTTTCGTAATAAGTTTCATGTTTTGGCATCTGTTCATAGCCCTAGTGAAGGTATTTCTAAAGGACAGGTTATTGATATAAAGAAAAGTGTTTCTAGCGTTAGAACAGCATTGAAGAAAGTTAATGATATGTTAGGTATTAAACTTACAAAAGTGATAGCTGTTGTATCTCCTGAAGGCTGTTCGTTTGATATTGCGGTTGGGTCTGTTGAAATTGAGGATGAAGTTAGTGGAGAAGATGTGAATCGGGTTGTAAAAGATGCACTGGTTGGCAGGATTGGTGAGAATCAAGAGTTGATTACTGCTATTCCTATTAGTTTTACTGTTGATGAGAAGGAAAATATTAAAAATCCTAAAGGGATGAGAGGGTCTCTTTTGGAAACTAAATTGGTTATTTCTACACTTCCTAAAGAGCCATTATATCGAATCTTAGAAGTTTTGAAACTTAGTGGTTTGGAAACTATTGATGTTGCTTTTACTTCAACTGGCGATTATTATGCTGTTCGTAATGAGCGGTTGCTAAAAGAAGTAGGGGCGATTATTAATATTGGAGAAGATTCTACTAATGTTTCTGTTTTTAATAAGGGAATTCAGATTAAAAATGCTATACTTCCTGTTGGAAGTCATAATGTTGATCGCGATATTACTTATATTTTTAAAATTAAGGAAGCCGATTCTAGGAGATTAAAGGAGCAGTTCGCTGTTGGTATGCAAGTATATGCTGATAGTAATGATACTGTGTTAGTTCCAATAGGAACCGAGAAAAAAGAAATATCTCAAGTGGGGATTTCTAAAGTTGTAGAAGCTAGAGTAGAAGAAATTTTAAATTTGGCTAAAAAAGAAATAAAAAACTTA
The DNA here is from genome assembly GCA_944371955.1 of uncultured Bacilli bacterium. Taxonomy (GTDB): domain Bacteria; phylum Bacillota_I; class Bacilli_A; order RF39; family UBA660; genus Faecimonas. Next base: position 14,691 of record CALVYB010000014.1, on the reverse strand, counting down.
ACAAATAGAGAAATACGTTATATAATAGTAACAGGTGGCCTTAGTGAGTTGGCAGGATTTCAGTATTTGGTGGAGTCTTGCTTTGGTATTTCAGCTAAGGTATGTAATATTAGTACAATGGGTCTAAGACATAATCGATATAGCAGTGTACTTGGAGCAGTACAATATTTTGATGACAAGATGTCTTTACGGGGGAAGGATGTCAGTATGATATCAGAAAGTGATGTCCAAACGTTGATGTCTCCTGGCGATAAGACGATAAATAATGATAATATTATTAGTAAAGTATTTGGACATTTTTTTGATAACTAAGGAGGACTAGGTATGATAGGTGGATTAGAATTAGATCAATTAGCTAAAATTAAAGTAATTGGTTTAGGTGGCGGCGGTGGAAACGCTGTTAATAGAATGGTTGAGTCAGGAGTAAAAGGTGTTGAATTTATTGCTGCTAATACAGATTTGCAAGTTTTGAATTCTTCAAAAGCTGATGTAAAAATTCAAATTGGAGCATCTTTAACAGATGGTCTTGGTGCTGGTGCTAAACCAGAAGTAGGTAAAGAAGCTGCTTTGGAATCTAAAAAAGAGATAGAGGATGCTTTAGCTGGCGCTGATATGGTATTTATTACTTGCGGAATGGGAGGCGGTACTGGTACAGGTGCAGCTCCAATTGTTGCTGAAATTGCTCAAGGTTTAGGAGCTTTAACTGTTGCTATTGTAACAAAGCCATTCTCTTTTGAAGGAAAGAGAAGAATGGAAAATGCTTTAAAAGGAATTGAGGAATTAAAAAAGCATGTTGATACTTTAATTGTTATTCCAAATGATAGATTAAGGGAGATTATTGATAAAACAACTCCAATGTTAGAAGCGTTTAAAGAGGTTGATAATGTACTTCGTCGTGGTGTTCAATCTATTTCAGATTTGATTGCTGTTGTAGGTCTTGTTAACTTGGATTTTGCTGATGTTAAGGCAGTAATGGAAAAAAGTGGACATGCTATTATTGGTATTGGTATTGGTATGGGTGAAGATAGAGCGATTGAAGCTGCTAAACAAGCTGTTTCATCTCCACTTCTTGAAACGCCAATTACTGGTGCAACCGATGCCATTATTAATATTACTGGTGGTGTTAATTTAACATTATTTGAGGCAGAACAAGCCGCTGAAGTTGTTCGTAATGCTGCTAATACTGATATTAATACAATTTTTGGTTCAGTTATTAATGAAAATTTATCTGACGAAGTTATTGTTACAGTTATAGCTACTGGGTTTGATAAGAAAACAGCTCAAGCTGATTTAAAAGAACCTGTGTTTAGTAATGTTGTACCTACTAGAAGAAGTGCAATTAGTGAGAAAGTTCCAGAAATGTTAGATTCTACTGACGTTGGTGGCGATGATGGAGATTTTGATTTACCTCCATTCTTACGAGATAGAAATTATTAAAAGAACAATCATTTGATTGCTCTTTTTTTATATAAAAAAACTGCTATTTTGCAGTTTAATATTTTTTATTTTCAAATTTTCCTTTATTTTCTACCGCTCTTATTATTTGTGCTAGTAAATTGACAGCAATTTGTTCTGTTTTCCTGTTTTCATCTCGTAAAGGATTAAATTCTACTAAATCATATGAGACTACTTGATCAAGATGTTTCATAATCAGTTCATTTATTTTCATCGCTTCTTCTTCTGAAATTCCGTCAAATTCTGGAATAGATACACCGGGAGCTATTTCTGGATCGATTAAATCCAAATCATAGCTAATATGTATTCCTTTTGTTCTATCTCCAGCAATTTTAAATGCTTCTTCAACAACTGCTTCTATTCCTTTTTCTTTAATATCGCCAGTTGTAAATACTGTGATTCCAGAGTATTTAATATTATCTTTTTCCCAATCATCAATGCTTCTAGCACCAACAACTACTGCTTTTGATGGTTGAATGATATTTCCATCATGAAAATATCTTAATTCTCCGTTTTTGTATCCTGTGATAGTTGCTAGTGGAAGACCGTGAATATTTCCGGTAACCGTAGTATCTAAAGTATTATAATCAGTATGGGCATCAAACCATATAATACCAATATTTTCATGTACTTTAGCACTTGCTAGAGCACTCGCAACAGCAACAGAGTGATCCCCACCAATTGTGATAGGAAAATATCCGTCTTTTACTTTTTCTAATATGTTTTGATATAATTTAGTGTTAAATTTATCAATTTCGTAGTCGTTTTTTCTTAAATCTGATAAATTTCTACTCTTTATAATGTTTTCATCTTGAATTAAAGAGAAACTTTCTCCTTTATAAAAACCTTTTAAATCATTCATCAGTTGAATTGGTCCTAGGTGTGCTCCGTCTATGTGAACTCCTAAGTCGCTTCCAGCACCAACAATAAATGTTTTCATAACTTTCACCCTCTTACATTTTAAATTAAATGCATAAATATGGCAAGGAAAAGTCTTTTTTTTTGTTTCCCTTTACTGTATAATGGTTTTGGGTGATAATATGAAAAAGCTTAGTGAATTATATCCCGGTATTACACAAGATGTGATGATTCAATCTATTAAGATTAATTCAAAGGAGTGTCGACCAGGAGATTTATTTGTTTGTACTATGGGAGTTACTGCAGATCGTCATGAATTTATTGATGATGCTGTAAAACATGGGGCTAGTGCTGTTGTTGTTTCTCGTGATGTTGGATATGTTGGCGTACCTGTTGTAAAAGTTTCAGATACTAACCATGAACTTCCATATTTGTGTCAAAAGTTTTATGATTATCCGGATCACAAACTAAGTATTTTAGGTGTTACAGGAACAGATGGTAAAACTTCTACTGCAACTATTATACAAACTTTAATTGGTAATGATTTATGTGGTTATATTGGTACTAATGGTAGAAGTTGTGCTAAATTTACTGGAGATAACCCTAATACAACACCTGATGTTCATTTGCTTTATTCTTATTTTAAAGAGTTTTTGGACTGTGATTGTAAATATGTTGCAATGGAAGCTAGTAGTGAAGCCTTTTTTAGAAACAGACTTCAGACAGTTTCATTTGATTTAAGTGTGTATACAAATATTACTTCAGAACACTTGAATATTCATGGAACTTTTGAAAATTATGTAGAATGTAAGTTACAATTATTTCAACAAACTAAAAAGGATGGGTATTGTGTTTTAAATATGGATGATCCATATTATGAGCGAGTTAAGGATGCTTCTAATGGTAAGATTGTTACTTATGGAGTTAATAGTCAGGCTGATTTGCAAATTGTAGATTTTAAAGTGTATCCAACGCATACTTTGATTCATTTTAAATATAAAGATCAAGTTATTGAAGTTGATAGTCCTTTATTAGGTGATTTTAATGTATATAATTTAGCGGCTGGATTTTTATCAGCACTTTGTGTTGGCGTTCCGATGGATAAGGTGTTAGAACGTATAAAAAATATAAAAATTAGTGGTCGACTTGATTTATTAAATACGGACACTCCATATTATGTTATGGTTGACTATGCCCATACTCCTAATGGTATTACTAAGCTTTTAAATTTTGTACATACTTTGGATATTAATCGTAGTATTGTTGTAATTGGTCAAGCGGGCGAGAGAGATTATCTTAAGAGACCGCAAGTAGGAGAAGTGGTTGTTAAGAATGCTACCCATGCTATATTTACTTATGAAGATCCTAGAAGTGAAGATCCTAAAGATATTTGTGATGATATTATTAAAACAGTAAAAGACACATATAACAATTATGAAATTGTAATTGATAGGCGAGAAGCTATACAAAAAGCGATTGATATGGCTGATGAAAAGGATATGGTCTTAATTCTTGGAAAAGGCAACGAAACTTATCAAAAATTAAAAAATGAAACAATTTATTTTAATGATGAAGAAGAAGCTTATCAGGCTGTTAATAATAGAAAAAATAGAGAAGAAGTTCTAAATTAGGACTTTTTTTGTTTATGATGGTAACTTTATAGGAAGATTTTGATGTTTGAAGTGTTTCTTTATAAATTATTAAATTGTAATTAATGCTTTTGTAGTGAATAGATTTTCTTCTTTTTTTGTGTTATTATTGTTAATAGGTGATATAGTGATAAAAAAGGTTGTTAAAGGAATTATTGTTGTATTATGTATGATAATTATTTTTGCTTTTTCTATGGATAACTCTGTTGCCTCCACAAAAAAGAGTGAAGGGGTTATTATTCAAGTTAGCTCAATTTTAGGGTTCAATTTGACTGAAAAGCAACAGCAATATGTTATTGATTTGTTTTTTGTTCCTGTTAGGAAATCTGCTCATTTTTTTATTTATTTTGTATTAGGAATTGCTTTAATTAGTTTCTTACGAGAATTTTCAATTCCTATTCGTAAACTAATATTATTATCTATTTTTTTAGCATTTTTATATGCTTGTAGTGATGAATTTCATCAATTGTTTGTTTCTGGGAGAAGTGGGCAGTTTAGTGATGTTTTATTAGATACATTTGGAGCTAGTACAGGGATTGGAATTTATTATTTATTATTTAGAAAAAAATTGAAGGAGATAGCTTATGAACAAAAAGAAAGAATTAGCTAAAAATACCATTATTATTTTTGCAGGAAAAGTATGTACTCAGTTAATTTCATTTTTGTTATTACCTTTATATACTAGTTATTTATTAACAGAAGAGTATGGGTTTGTTGATTTAATTACGACATATGTTATATTAATTGTTCCTATTATTACTATGGAACTTGAGATGAGTGTTTTTCGTTATTTAGTTGATTGCCGTAAAGATAAGAAAGAAACAAAACGAATATTTAGTAATAATTTTATTATTTTACTTTTTTCTTTGTTAATTTTTATTATCGGATATTTAATTGTTACATGTTTTTGGAAATTTGATTATCGTTTTCTTATTTTATTTGATATTGTTATTTGTACTTTTTCGGGTAACTTTTTACAAATTGCAAGAGGAGTAGGTAGAACTCTTGATTATGCAATCAGTTGTATTATTACAGGGGTTAGTACAATTCTTTTAAATATTTTACTTATTGTAGTATTTAAATTAGGTGCTTTTGGAATGATTACTTCAATGGCTGTTGCAAATGGGTTAGGTGCTTTATATCTATTTGTTCGAATTAAAATGTGGCAATATATTGATTTTAAGAAAAAGGATAAAGGATTAATTAAAGAGATGTATAAGTATTCTATTCCTCTTGTTCCTAATGGTATTAGTTGGTGGATTGTAAATGTGTCAGATCGTACGATTATTACTGCCATTATGGGAGCTGCCGCTAATGGTATTTATGCTGTTAGTAATAAGTTTCCAACTATATTATCTAGTTTATTAGGTATATTTAATTTATCTTGGAGTGAATCTGCTGCACTTCATATTAATAGTCCGGATCGTGATCAATTTTTTTCTGATATATCAAATACTGTTACTAAATTATTTAGTTGTTTAGGAGTGGGAATGATTGCATGTATGCCATTTGTATTTCCTCTTTTAGTTAATAATAGTTATGATGAAGCTTATTATTATATTCCTATTTTGGTTTTGGGAGCAGTTTTTAATGTTGTTATTTGTTTATATAGTGCAGTTTATATTGCTAAAAAGATGACTAAACAAGTGGCTACAACTTCTATTATTGGAGCGGTTATTAATATTATTATCAATGTTGGTTTAATACATTTTATAGGACTTTTTGCTGCTGCATTATCTACTGCGATTGCTTATTTTGTTATGATGATTTATCGTCATATAGATTTAAAAAAATATATTAATATTACCTATGAAAAAGGATTACTTATTAAAACTATATTAATTTTTATTTTTGCTATTATTGTTTATTATCAACGAAATGTATATTTAGATATTTTTAGTTTGATAGTAGTAGTTATTTATTCTTTTTGGATGAATAAAGACTTTTTGTTAGCTAGTAAAAAAGTTATCATGCACAAAATTTTTCATAAGAGTATATAAAATTTACAAGAGTGTATAATATATTTAGTAAATACTTTGATAGCTGATTTATCTTTAGGCAATTAAAGTGTTTCAAAATATAAAATTTGTTGTTATTGATAGTGAAAGTTCATATTTAAAAAATTTTATAATTCGACAATGTAAGACATATAATGATTTAGGTGATTATATGTTTTTTCAATTATTTTCTATGTTAAAAGATATTTTTTGTTTTACTGGATCTTATTCTAATGAGGTTTTTCCAGATCCTTTGACTGCCGAGGAGGAAGAACACTATATTTTGAAGAAGGAGCAAGGAGATAGGGATGCTCGTAATCAATTAATTGAACATAATTTGAGATTAGTTGCTCATATTGTAAAAAAGTTTGATCCTAAAAATGGAGAAGCTGACGATCTGATTAGTATTGGCACAATTGGTCTTATTAAAGGGGTAGATAGTTTTTCTCGTGATAAAGGGGTTAAAATTACGACTTATTGTGCTAGGTGTATTGAAAATGAAATTTTAATGTATTTTCGTAGTAATAATAAATATAGTAAAGATATTTCTATTAATGAGGCTGTAGGTTATGATAAAGATGGTAATGAGATTGCTATACAAGATGTATTAAAAAGTCCTAAACCGGATTTTGTTGAGGATATTAATATAAAAAACCATATCGTATTATTACAAAAATATATGAAAGTTTTACTTCCAAGAGAGCGTGAGATATTGGTTCGCCGATATGGTCTTGATAATCATGATGAAGAGACTCAGAAAGAAATAGCTAAAAAATTGCATATTTCTAGAAGTTATGTTTCTAGAATTGAAAAACGTGCGTTAACCAAAATATTAAGACAATTTATTAAAGATAAACAATACGATTCACAATAGAGTAAATAATAGACATACACAATTTAATTTAGTATAATTAAAGTAGCGAGAGTGATATTATGGATAGAAAGAATTTACGTCAACATTATTATAAACCTAAGCATCAAGTAAAACTGAATGCTTTACAGAAAAAGAGAATGTTTTCGTTTCGGTTTTCAAAGGTTACAATTTGTATTTTGTTGTTAGCTATTGGTGTGTGTTCATTCTTTCTGTATAAAATGCTTTTTTTTCCTAGGATTCAGTTAAAAGGTGATACTGTTGTTACTGTTCCTTATAAAAAAGAGTATAAGGAACCAGGCTTCTTATCTAGTTATCACGATCAAAATCTTACGGAATATGTGAAGGTTGAGGGAAAAGTAAATTCTAAGAAACTTGGGGAATATCCTATAGTTTATACTGTTTCTTATCACGGCCGTACTACTACTAAAACTAGGATTGTTAAGGTTATTGATGATCAAAGCCCTAAAATAGAATTTACTACTGATAAAAATAACTTATATATTTGCCCTAACGCCAAGTATTCATTTGATGATTATAAAGCTATTGATAATTATGATGGTGATATTACTAGTTCTGTAAAAGTGAAAGATTATGGTAAAATTATGAAATATCAGGTAGAAGATACATTTGGTAACCGTACCGTTGTAGAAAGAAAAGTTGTTTATAAAGATATAGAAAAGCCTAAATTGGTTTTGGATTCTCCAAGTACTGTGGTGTTGATGGTTGGAGATAAATTTTCTGATTCTAGCTATCAAGTAGAAGATAATTGCTCTTCTAAAGTTAAAGTGAAAATTACTGGAGAGGTTGATACCAGTAAGGCTGGAGAATATCAAAGGGTTTATAAAGCAACAGATGATTCGGGAAATATTACAAAAGTGGTACAGAAAGTTGTTGTAATGGAACCGGTTAAAAAGGGAGTCATTTATCTTACTTTTGATGATGGTCCTAGAAGTGGAACTACCGATATTATTTTAAATGTTTTAAAAGAAAAAGGTGTGAAAGCAACATTCTTTGTAACTAATGGAGGACCTGATGATTTAATTAGACGAGCTTATCTTGAGGGACATTCTATTGGACTTCATACAGCTAGTCATGACTATTCAGTTGTTTATGCGTCTTTAGAGTCTTATTTTAATGATTTAAAGCTTGTATCAGATAGAGTAGAAAAAATTACGGGGCAAAAATCTGTTTTGATACGTTTTCCGGGAGGTTCTAGTAATACTATTAGCAGACGTTATTCTGTTGGTATTATGAGTTCTTTAACTAAAGAAGTTACTAATCGTGGGTATCGTTATTATGATTGGAATATTGATTCTCGCGATGCGGAAGGTGGAAAATATAGCGCTGATGATATTGCTAATTTTGTTATAAATAGTCTTTCTCATGATAGAGTAAATATGGTTTTAATGCATGACGTTAAGGTTGCAACTAAGGATGCCGTTGGAAAGATTATTGATTATGGTTTGAACCATGGGTATACGTTCGAAGCTATTACTCCATTTACAGATATGGTTACTCAACGTGTAAATAATTAGACTAAATTAAAAAAGTAGTGTATAATGGTTACTAGGTGATATTATGGGAATATTTAAACCTACAATGTATCGGAAAAATATTTTTGATATTAATTATCAAAAATTGAAAGATAAAGGCATTCGTTGCCTTGTTTTCGATTTGGACAATACATTAGGATTACTGGATCATGAGAAGTGCCCTAGAAATACTAAAAAATTAATTAAAAGTTTACAAGAGGATTTTTTAATCTTTATTGCTTCTAATAATAGTGCTAAACGTATTAAACCATATATGGAAGATTTGGGGGTAGGTGGTGTTAGTTGGTGTATGAAACCATCTACTAGAGGTTTAAGAAAAATTCGCAAGCAATATAAACTTAAGAAAAAAGAAATGGTTATGATTGGTGATCAAATTGTTACTGATGTTTTGGCAGGGAAGAGATTTCGGATTATGACTATTTTGGTTGATCCTTTAGGTAAAAAAGATTTAAAAATTACGGGCCTTAATAGATATTGGGAAGATAAAATTATTCGTCGATATGAGAAAAGAGGCGAATTTAAGAGAGGTAATTATTATGACTAGTGGAAAAAAATGTATGGGTTGCGGCGTGATACTACAAGATGAAAATGTTTTACAAGAAGGGTATACAACTAGTTTAGAAAATGATATTTGTCAGAGATGTTTTCGAATGAAAAATTATGGGGAATATCAAATGATTGCAAAATCTAATGAAGAATATTTATCTATTTTAAAAAGTGTTGGAGAAACAAAAGATTTAGTATTATATATTACAGATTTATTAAATGTAGATAAAGATATTGCTAAAGTACGACAATTAGTTCCTAATAAAATGATTTTGGTTTTAAATAAAAAGGATGTTTTACCTAAATCAGTCAAAGAAGAAAAGTTGATTCAATATTTTAAAGATATGGATTTGGATTTTGAAGAAATTATAGTTGTTAGTGTTAATAAAAATTATAATATAGACTATTTATTGAAAAGAATAAAATATTATCAAACTAGTAGAAATGTATATGCTATTGGCCATACTAATGCTGGTAAGAGTAGTTTGATTAATAAATTAATAAAAAATTATTCAGATAAAACTCAAGAACTTACTATGTCTCCGCTTCCTTCTACGACCTTAAGTACAATTACTATTGAAATTAATGATTATTTGACTTTAATCGATACTCCTGGTCTTATTGATAATAGGTCTATTTTAAATATGGTTGATACTAAAATGGTTAAGAAAATTTCTCCTATAAAAGAGATAAAACCCAAAACTTATCAGATTCGTAAAAATCAGTCTATTATTATTGAAGATTTCTTGAGAATCGATTATGTAGAAGGAGCAAAAAACAGTTTTACTTTATATATGTCTAATAGTCTAAAAGTGAAACGACTTCTTAATGCTAGTAATAAAGATGATTTGAAAAACTTAAATAAAACAACCTATCAAGTTAAATATGGTGAAGATTTAGTGGTTTCAGGACTTGGATTCATTAAAATGGTAGATAAATGTGAGATAGATGTTTATCTTGATCAGAATGTTGATACATTTTTAAGGAAAAACTTAATTTAAATAAGTTTTCTTTTTTTATATTAAGTTCTTATTGCTAAATTGTTTATTTAAATCAAGCAAATTTGATCGAGAAGTGGTAGAAAAAGTTAATAAAATATGATATAATCAGTAATGTTTTATGGGAGTGGTGTCAATGAATAATGAACTTGCGAATGAAATACGTAGTAAGTGTGATATTGTTGATATCGTTGGTGAGAGAATTCCTTTAGTTGCTAGAGGAAAAAACTTTTTTGGAGTATGTCCGTTTCATGATGATTCAAATCCTTCGTTATGTGTTTCTAGAGAAAAGCAAATATATACTTGTTTTTCTTGTCATGCCACGGGTAATGTTTTTACTTTTTTGATGAATTATGAATATATGGATTTTAAAGAAACTTTGCATTATTTAGGTGAAAAAGTTGGGGTGGATGTTTCTGGTGTTCGAATTCAGAAAAAAACTACTAAATTTGATCCATTTTATGAAGCTTATCAATTTTCTTTAAAATATTTTCAGAATAATTTATTATCTAAAGTCGGAAAAGATGCTAGGAATTATTTAGCCAGTAGAAAAATTGATGATGCGGTTATTAAAGAATTTGAAATCGGTTTATCATTAGCTAGTAGTGATGATTTGACTAAACTATTGGTTAATAAAAAATATAATTTAGGTGATTTGAATAAAATAGGGTTATCGAGTGATGCTAGAGATATTTATAATGATCGGATTATGTTTCCTTTATATGATTTGACTGGTAAAGTTGTTGGTTTTAGTGGTAGAATTTATCGTGATAGTGGACAAAATAAATATTTAAATACACGAGAGACACCAATTTTTAAAAAAGGTCAGTTATTATATCATTATCATGTTGCTAGAGAAGAGTGTAGGCTAAAAAAGTCTGTTATTATTATGGAAGGTTTTATGGATGTTATCAGAGCTAGTACGATTGGTGTTCGTAACACTGTAGCTTTGATGGGAACGGCACTTACTCACGAACAGTTGGAATTGATAAAAAGACTTTCTACTAATATTGTATTGTGTTTGGATGGTGATGACCCAGGTGTTCATGCAACTCTTACTATTGGGGATATGCTTTTGCAAGAAGGTCTTGAGCCTAAAGTGTTGGTTCTTCCTAATCCAGATGATCCTGATAGTTTCATTTTAAAGCATGGGAAAGAAAGTTTTCTTAACTTGTTAGAAAGTGCATTAACTTTCAATGATTTTAAACTTCGTAAATTAAAGGAAAAGGTAGATTTTCGTAGTGATGAAGAAACTGCACAATACATCAATCAAGTATTGCAAGAAACAGTTAAAGTACAAGACCCTATTAGAGTGGAAATAATATTAAAAAAACTTGCAAAAGAATTTGATTTGAGTTATAATACACTGGAAATGCGTTTTCGCGAATTAAATAAAACAAAAATAAAGGAAAAACCAGTAGTCGTTACATATCAAAAAACAAAGAAAAAAACAAAGTATGAAAAGGCTATGGAACAGATACTTTACTTTATGCTTAATAATGATTGGGTTATCAGTCAATTTGAGAAGGAAAGAGTTATATTTCCTAATGAAGAAAGTCGTTTATTAGCAAGTGAGATAGTTTATTATTATACAACTTATGGTCATATTAATATTCCAGATTTTTATACTTATGTTCAAGATAAAGAAGAGGTTGTAAATTTTCTTAATGATATTTTGGCTGGAGATTATTTGGAGTCTACTACTAAGGATGATTTGTTTGAGTATTTTGGAGTGATTCGAGAATATAGTCGCACTCAAGAGATTAAAAGGCTTACAAGTTCATTATCCAAAGAGGTGGATCCTATTATACAAGCTGAGATTGCTGAGAAGATTCGGAAGTTACGGATAGGAGATAATAAGAATGGTTGGAGAAATTAAAACAATAGAAGAAAGAAAAAATAAGTTACTAGCGTTAGGAAAAAAACAGGGGTATATTACCTATGAACAGTTAGCTGATGAATTAAAAGGTTTAGATATTGATAGTGATACATTAGATGAACTTTACAATGCTTTAATGGAAGAAGAAATTGATATTGTGTCTGAAGATGGTGGCGATGATGTTACAGGTGAGGAAATCACAGAAGATGTGCCTATAGAAAATTTGACTTTATCTAAAGATGTTAAAATTAATGATCCAGTTCGTATGTATTTAAAAGAAATTGGTCGCATTAATTTGCTTACCAGTGATGAAGAATTTGAATATGCTAAACGAGCTGAAGAAGGTGATGAAGAAGCAAAAAGAATGCTTGCTGAATCTAATTTACGTTTAGTTGTTAGCATTGCTAAAAGATATGTTGGACGTGGAATGTTATTTTTAGATTTAATTCAAGAAGGAAATATTGGTTTAATGAAGGCTGTTGATAAATTTGATCCTACTAAGGGATATAAATTTTCAACTTATGCTACGTGGTGGATTCGTCAAGCGATTACTAGAGCTATTGCGGATCAAGCTAGAACTATTCGTGTTCCTGTCCATATGGTAGAAACTATTAATAAACTTGCTCGTGTACAACGACAGTTGACACAAGATTTAAATAGAGAACCTACTGATGAAGAAATTGCTAAAAAGCTAGGTATTTCTATTGATAAAGTTCGTGAAGTATACAAGATTTCTCAAGATCCAGTTTCGTTAGAAACTCCAATTGGTGAAGAAGATGACTCTCATTTAGGAGACTTTATTAAAGATGAGAGAACTATGGGGCCAGAAGAGTATGCAACAATAGAAATGTTGAAAGAAGAACTTCAAGGGGTTTTAGGGACTCTTACTGATCGTGAAGAAAAAGTATTACGCTTGCGTTTTGGTCTTGATGATGGTCAATGTCGTACTCTTGAAGAAGTTGGTCAAATTTTTGGAGTTACTCGAGAGAGAATTCGTCAAATTGAAGCAAAAGCGTTACGTAAACTAAGACATCCATCTCGTTCTAGAAAACTAAAGGACTTTTTGACTGACTAATGAAAATTAACGATAGATTAAAAAAAATAGGGGATTTAGTGGAAGCTAACTCCTTTTGTTTAGATGTTGGATGTGACCATGCTTTTTTAGATATTTATTTAGTTCAAAGAGATAAAAATATTAAAGCTATTGCTAGTGATATTACAGAGGGACCTCTTAATCAAGCTCAAGAGAACATAAAAAAATATCATTTGGAGGATAAAATTGAGTGTCGATTGGGTGATGGCCTTGATACTTATAGTGACGAAATTGATACAATTATAATTTCTGGCATGGGCGGTCGAAATATGATTGGTATTTTTAAAAATCATATGGAAGTGCTTCAGAAAGTTCAAACTATTATTCTTAGTCCTAATAATTATCAGGAAGATGTGAAACGTTTTCTCTGCAAACATCATTTTTATATTTCTAATGAAGAACTAGTTAAAACAGGAAAATATATTTATCAAATATTGGTATTTTCTAGAGGACGTAAGCACTATAGTAGGTTAGAATATTTTTTTGGACCTATCTTATTACAAAAAAAGGATAAGTTGTTTTATGAGTATTACGGTCGAGAACTTGTATCACGCGAAATATTAATTCAGGTATTACCTAAAAATTATCGTTTTAAAAAATTTATAGTAAAAAGAGAAATTAAAATGTTGAAGGATATATTAAATAAAAAATAGTTTTTGTACTTTAAACTCTGATTTTTATTAGAGTTTTTCTTTTTTGTGTTATAATTTTTATTAGAATAGTAGTGTTAATATTTATATTTATTTGATATTTTATTAATGACTAGATATTTCTTAGTATTAATTGAGATATGAAACTTGTTTATTTTACTAGTAGTTTAGTGAAGGAGCAGATTATGGGAAAAGAAGCTAGTGTTTTGATATTTAGTATGATTTCTAATTTGGTTATCGCTTGTTTTAAAATAATTGGAGGGATTATTTTTCAATTTAGTTCATTACTTGCTGATGGACTTCAAACTTTTAGTGATTTTATTACAGATGTGGTTTCTTTTTTGGGGGCTAAATTTTCTAAAAAGCATCCAACTAAAAGTCATCCTTTTGGTTTTGGCAAGGTAGAGTATCTTACTAATTTATTTGTAGGTGTCCTTCTATTATTGCTTTCAATTTTTATTTTTCTTAATGGTATTTTTAGTACTTGGCATATTCCCGATATTTTAGTTTTGTGGCTTTTATTTATTTGTTTTATACTTAAGTTAGTAGTTATTGTATATCTTTATTATGTTGGCAAGAAAATTAATAGTCAATTATTGATTACTTCTTTTTCTGAGTCTAAAATGGACTTATATTCTTCTTCTGGTGTTATTATCGCAACTGTCTTATTACAGTTTTCGAATGATTTTTATCCTTTTCGTTATATTGATTTAATAGTAGGAATCATTCTTGGTTTTATGGTTTTAAAAACGGCATTACAAATTTTAATAGAAAATTCTATGAATTTGATAGGGAAAGTAGAGGACGATTCTAAACTTAATAAAGAAATAGAAGAGTTTCTTTTAAGTATTCCAGGTATAGAAAAAGTTAAATTATTTTTAATTCGTTATGGTAATTACTATAAGTTGCAACTGTTTGTAGAGATGGATTCGAGGCTTACTTTGCGTCAAGTAACTAATTTAGAAGAGAAGGTAAAAAAAGAACTTAAAAATCACAAGAATTTTAGAATTAAGTATCCAGTTATTTATGTTACTAGTCATTTAAATTAAAAAACCCAAAAATTGATGTGAACCCCATTTAGGAGACATCAAATAAAAAAACTAGATAAAAAATCAAGGGCGAACGAAGTGAGTTCATCT
>CALVYB010000013.1 GCA_944371955.1 uncultured Bacilli bacterium | reverse complement strand
CCAGTCGGTCCGGTCGGTCCAGTAACACTTGGTCCCGTAGGTCCGGTTTCTCCAGTAGGACCAGTAGCACCGCTAGCCCCAGTAGGTCCGGTCGGTCCAGTAACGCTCGGTCCAGTCGGTCCAGTAACTCCTGTCGGTCCAGTAGCACCACTAGCACCAGTAGGACCAGTTGGCCCAGTAATACTTAGCCCTGCAGCCCCGGTAGGCCCGGTAACTCCTGTAGCTCCAATAGGTCCAGTAGGACCAGTAGGACCTTGTGGTATAGTTAAGTTAAGAACAAAGTTAGGGCTAGTACCAGTAATACTAGCTACCGCACTACTTCCTGGAGCACCAGTAGAAACAGTTCCAATAGTTAAGTTTGGTGAAGCACCAGTCGGACCCGTCGGTCCGGTACCACCGCTAGCACCTGTAGGCCCAGTAGGCCCAGTAACTCCGGTAGGGCCGGTAGGCCCCGGTATAATAGAAGTAGCTGTCCAATTAGAAGTGGTAGAATCCCACATATAAACAGAGCCACCAACAACATAAGAATCTCCAGGATTTCCAGTTGGATGTGCGGCAATGAATGATGCAAAATCAGGATAATATCCTAAAGTTGTAAGCCCGCTTCCAGCTGGCCCGGTAGCACCTGTAGGACCAGTAGGCCCAGTTGGTCCAGTAGGCCCAGTAATACCACCAGTAGCTCCAGTCGGTCCAGTAGGGAAAAGACAGAAGACTACTCTAGGACGATTTGGCCTTGGATGTTCTGGACAATCATCATGATGATTACAATTTGGGAACATATGTTTCCTCCTTTCATTAATAAGATATGTTAAATATCAGAAAAAAGAGATAATAATTTACCTAAATACATATATTGGAATGAGGTGAGGTATGCAAATATATACAGTTCAAAAGGGCGATACGTTATATGGAATTAGCAGACAATTTGGAGTTCCTGTTGAAACAATAAAACGAGAGAATAACTTGATTGGTAATACATTATCAGTAGGTCAACAACTAAAAATACCAACAAATCAAATAACATCTATTTATACAGTTCAAAAGGGCGATTCCTTATATAAAATTGCCAAGCAATATAATACAACCGTAAATGAGTTGATTGAATTAAATAACTTAAAAACTACAACACTTTCTATAGGCCAACAAATAAAAGTACCAAAAGAAGGCAGTGCAGAAGAATCTTATACAACATATATTGTAAAAGGTGGAGACAGTCTTTATTCTATTGCTGATAGATATAAAGTTACAGTAGAAACCATAAAAGAAGCCAATGGTTTATCTAGTAATCTATTATCTATAGGTCAAATTTTAAAAATCCCTACAAAAAACATTGAGACCAATTATAAAGAGTATGAAGTAAAACCAGGGGATAGTCTTTATAGCATTGCGAAGCTATTTAATACTACCGTAGATGCTATTATGGAAAACAACAATTTGCAAACAACAATTCTTTCAGTAGGTCAAATTTTAAAAATTCCAACAGAGCAATCTCCGATAATCACAGGAAAAGAATGTTTTGGAGAAGGGTATATAGAACCTAAGTATGAAACATATACGGTAAAAAAAGGTGATAATCTGTATGATATAGCAAGACGCTATAATACATCTGTAATAAATTTAATGAATTTAAATAAACTAACCTCTACAAATTTACAAGTGGGTCAAGTTTTGAAAGTGAGGGAATTATAGTTGAATTTTATCAATTATGAAGAATTTAAAAAGACAGAAAGTTATGAAAAGTTTATTAAAGAAAATCCTTCGACAGGGACTTTAAAGGTTGAAGTTTTTACGGCTTATCAAGCTATACCAATACCAGATACAGATATTATAATAACTAAGGATATTGATGATAAAAAAGTCTTATTTTTTGCTGGGAAAACTGATTCTAGCGGGATGGTTAGTAACATTGAATTACCATCTCCTGAAGAAGATCAAGATTATAAACCGGGTTCAACGCCTAAATATACGGTTTATGATGTCACTGCCATTCACGAAGGATATGAGAGAATAAAAAAATATGATGTTGCGATATTTGGCAATACAGGAGTAATTCAATACATAAAAATGATTCCAGAAGTAGATATGGAAGGAGAAAAATAATATGACAGTAAAGACTCCTATAGTACCAACAGAGATAGTTGTACACCTTGGTTCACCAGACAGTGCTGCAAAAAATATTACTGTACCATTTCCAGAATATATTAAGAATGTAGCATCCAACGAAATTTATCCATCCTGGCCAGAAGATGCAATAAAAGCTAATATTTTGGCACAAATTTCTTTTGCTTTAAACAGAGTTTATAATGAATGGTATCCTTCTCAAGGGTATAACTTTGATATAACGTCTTCTCCTTCTTATGATCAAACTTTTAAAGAAGATTCTCAATTCTTTGAAACGATTTCTAAAATTGTAGATGATATATTTAACAATTATATTGTGAAAGATAATCAGGTACAACCACTATTTGCCGCTTATTGCGATGGAGTTAATACAACTTGTAATGGGTTGTCTCAATGGGGAAGTGTTGATTTAGCGAAACAAGGCTTGTCTCCCATAGAAATATTAAAAAAATATTATGGTAATGACATAGAAATCATCTATAATGCTCCAGTGTCTCCCAAGATTCCATCTTATCCCGGATTTCCATTTCGCCTAGGGTCAGCCGGAAATTTTGTGAGACAATTAAAAGTTCAATTAAATAGAATCAGTAATAATTATCCGGCTCTTCCCAAAATAGCTGAAGAAAATATATTTTTTACAACAGATATGGAAGAAACTGTAACAAAATTTCAAGAAATATTTGACCTCCCAATAACAGGAGAGGTGGATAAAGCCACTTGGTATGAAATAAAATATTTATATAATGCGGTAAAGAAAATATCAGATTTAGCCGGAGAAGGAATTACTTTAGAAGAAGTGAAATTTCCATATGGTGATACATTACAATTAGGAGATAGCGGACCTTATATCAGAATATTAAACTATCTTTTAAATTTTTTATCTTATTTTAACACTAATATTCCTAAATTAAATCTTACAGGAGAAGACTTTACAGAAAATACCAAAGAAATGGTAATGTCCTTTCAAACGGCCTATGAAAAAAAAGCAACAGGTGTTGTAGATCGAGAAGTGTGGAATGATTTAGTAACTGCTTATAATCAAATAAAAAAAGAGATACCCAAAGAATATTTATATTATGAAGACAAACTATATCCAGGAATTTTCTTATCTAAAGGAATGACTGGCGATGAGGTAGAAAATTTACAAAAATTTTTATATATTATATGTGACAAAACACATCAAATACCAGGGGTGAGAGTAAATGGTACCTTTGACGATTTGACAGAGGAATCTATTAAATATATTCAAAAAAAGTACAGTCTACCAGAAAATGGAGTAGTAGGACCTATAACATGGAAATATATAATAGAATGGGTAGAAGAATTAGAAATGTAAACTAAAACTTAACATATAAAATGACAACTAAAATAAAAAAAGAAACAAAGATACCCCAAAAGATAAGAAAGCATGCTATAATAATAATGTAGTAAAGAAAAGGGTTAGGTATGCATAAA
Source organism: uncultured Bacilli bacterium (assembly GCA_944371955.1). Lineage (GTDB taxonomy): Bacteria > Bacillota_I > Bacilli_A > RF39 > UBA660 > Faecimonas. Next base: position 21,423 of record CALVYB010000013.1, on the reverse strand, counting down.
AAAAACACAAACAAAGTAATAAAGAAAATATTAAAAAAGAAAAAAGAATATCCAATACTGGAAATATATATTTCAAATTATAACAAATCCAATTTTTATCTATCACTAGTATACAATAGTATAATAGATAAATTTAAAGTTCTATATATTCCAATAGATGCTGTAGATACAGATCGAATAGAAGAATATTGTTGCTATCAATTTATAAATGTAAAAAGTGTATCTTATATTATAAATCAAATAAAAACAGCACTCCCAAACTATGAACTATCCGAATCAAGAGATAAAAGAAACAAAGATATTGATAATTTTAAAATAGATATAAATTTTTATATAGAAAAAAAGATTTATGATTTTCATATGACGAGATATTTACCAAAAGAGTGGAAATTCTTGTTTGAAACTATAACATTAATATTTGAACACGTTCCCAATATTATGGGCGAACTAGCAATGGAAATTTTATCCGTAGTGATGAACGCCAACGATTTAATAGAATATCAAGCAAGTCTCAATTGTGATTTATGGGAAAATAGTTTAATCGAGTTTTTTCCGATATTAAATGACGAAAAGAAATTAATAGAAGGAACTATATCATTTTTGGAAAAAGTAAACGGAAAATACTATGCTATCATAGAAAAGCATCTATTGATTATAGAATACAATGATTCCACTAAAATATTAAACATTTTCTGCGATGATAAGAATTTATTATATAGTAGCTATACTTATCAGGTGTTAAAAGCTATAAAGGAAAATTTGGAAAAACCATTTTTTAAAGTGAAAATAATAGCGAATGAAGAAAAATACAATTATTTATGCCTCGGTGTAGATAAGAGCAAATTAAAAATTATCAAAAACAATAAATTGGCAACTATTTCTTTGGTTAATAGAGATAGAAAAGATATTATAATATTAGAAGATAATGGTACTTGGTTACAAGATGAATTAGATAAAGTCATGGTATAATGACTTTTTCTAGATTAAAAAATTAGCACTCTATATTGACAACTGCTAACTAAGGTGCTATAAATAAATTATATAAAGGAGATGTTAAAATGAAGAAAAAAGCATTTAAATCAGAATCTAAAAGATTATTAGATTTAATGATTAATTCTATTTATACAAATAAAGATATATTTCTAAGAGAGTTGATATCAAACGCCAGTGATGCAATTGATAAGCTATATTATCGTTCTTTAACAGATAAGAAGTTAAAAGTTAAGAAAGATAAACTAGAGATAACAATTGCTTATGATAAAGAAAAGCGAATATTGGTAATTGAAGATAATGGTATTGGTATGACAGAAGAGGAACTAGATAAAAATCTAGGAACTATTGCAGAATCTGGATCATTAAACTTCAAAGAAAACATGACAAAACAAGATAAAGTGGATATTATAGGTCAGTTTGGTGTAGGGTTTTATTCTGCATTCATGGTAAGCGATTGTATTGAAGTAGAAACAAAATCTATAGATAGTGATAAAGGATATAAATGGGTTTCTACAGGTGCTGAGGGGTATAGTATAGAAGAATGCGACAAAAAGGAAAATGGTACCAAAATATCATTACACATCAAAGAAGATACAGAAGCAGAAAATTATAGTGAATATTTAGATGAGTATACACTAAAAGAATTAATAAAAAAATATTCAGACTATATTCGTTATCCAATTAAAATGGAAGTAACAAAACACGAATTAAAAGATGAAGAAAAACATGAATACGAAGACAAAAAAGAAATAGAAACCATCAATAGCATGGTTCCGCTATGGAAGAAAAATGAAAAAGATGTAACAGAAGAAGAATATAATAATTTTTATATGGATAAGTTTAATGACTTTGATAAGCCATTAAAAGTAATTCAAACGTCTGTAGAAGGAATGTGTTCATATAACGGTTTATTATTTATTCCAAGTCACGCTCCATATGATTATTACACAAAGGATTATGAAAAAGGATTAAGTCTTTATGCTAGTGGTGTTCTAATTATGGATAAGTGCAGTGATCTATTACCAGACTATTTTAGTTTCATAAAAGGAATTGTTGATACAGAAGATTTATCTTTAAATATTTCAAGAGAGATTCTTCAAAAATCAAAAAGTCTAGGTCTAATTGCTAAAAACATTGAATCAAAAATCAGAAAAGAATTAGAATTGATGTTAAAAGAAGATCGCGAAAAATACGTTGAATTTTTTAAAACTTTTGGAGTCCAATTAAAATATGGAATTTATAATGAGTTTGGCAAAGATAAAGATAAATTAAAAGATTTAATAATGTTTCACTCATCTAAAAAGGATAAATTAATAACATTAAAAGAATATGTAGATAATATGATTGAAGGTCAAGAAAAAATTTATTATGCATCAGGATCTTCAATTGCTAAGATTGATTCACTTCCACAAGTAGAACAAGTAAAAGAAAAAGATTATGATATATTATATTTAACAGACTATGTAGATGAATTTGCTATTACCGCTATCCAAGAATATGAAGGAAAGAAATTTGCAAATGTAGAAAATGGAGAATTAGATTTAGAAACGGAAGAAGAAAAAGAAGCAACGAAAAAGGTAAATAAAGAAAATGAAGACTTGCTAAAAGAGATGCAAGAAGAAATTAAAGAAGTAAAAGAAGTCAGATTTACAAATAAGTTAAAATCACATCCAGTTTGTTTAACAAGCGAAGGAGATGTTTCTATTGAAATGCAAAAAGTATTTGATGCTATGCCAAATGACATGGGAATTAAAGCACAAACAGTACTTGAAATTAACGAAAAACATCCAATCGCTAATAAATTGAAAGATTTATATAAAAAAGACAAAGAAGAATTCAAAAAATATGCCAAGATTCTTTATAGCGAAGCTAAAATGATTGCTGGATTACCAATTGATAATCCAACAGAAATATCAAATTTAATCTGTGAAGTAATTTCAAAATAAAATAAAAAAAGACTGCACGTCAGTCTTTTTTTCGTGATTAAAGGAAAGATACTAGTAAAAAAAGAAAGAAAATGCTATACTAATATTATCAGAATAAAGGGGAGAAATTTATGAAATTAGATGGAAAAGTAGCGATTATCACAGGTGGAGCCATGGGAAATGGTTTAGGAATTGTAAAAGTATTTTTAAAATATGGAGCAGAGGTTGTAATTATCGATTGTTCTGATAAATTGCAACAAACTCTTCAAGAATTACACAATCCAAAAGTAATGGCATATCACGCAGATATTAGAGATAAAAAGATGTTAACAGCAATTGTAAATGATGTTATTACTAAAAAAGGAAAAATTGATATTTTAGTAAATAATGCTGGTATTGCTAAATTGGAACCATTTACAGAAATGAAAGATGAAGTAAGAGATCAACACTTTGATATTAATATTAAAGGTACATGGAATATGACACAAGCAGTAGTACCACACATGATAAAAAATAATTATGGTAAAATTGTAAATTTATCTAGTGTTACAGGGCCAATGGTAGCAGATACAGGAGAGGTAGCTTATGCCACAACAAAAGCTGCAATATTAGGCTTTACTAAAGGACTTGCCATGGAATTAGTAAAAAATAATATCAACGTAAATGCTATCATGCCAGGCTATATTATGACACCAATGGTTGAAGGAATTGCCAAAGACTCTAATGCCAGTAATCCACAAAGTGTCGTTGACGGAATAGCATCAGGTATTCCAATGGGACGTCTTGGAACAATAGAAGAATTAGGAGAATTAGCAGCCTTTTTAGCTAGTGATGAGTCTACATATATTACTGGTCAAGGAATTGTAATTGATGGAGCATCCACTTTGCCAGAAACAAAAAGTGTAGGAGTATAAAGACATTTATATGTCTTTTTTTTATTACAACTCAACGGATAGTTTGTTGTCAATGAAAATAGTAGAAGATATAATAAGGCCAAGAAGGTGATCATGTGGACTGTAAGAAAACAGGAAGACTAATTTTTTCTCTTAGAAAAGAAAAGAAACTGACACAAAAAGAATTAGCAGAAAAACTAAATATTACAGACAGAGCTGTATCTAAATGGGAAAGAGGCTTAGGAGCACCAGATATCTCCTTATTAAAACCATTAAGTGAAATTTTAGAAGTCTCAATAAATGAAATTTTAATTGGCGAAAAAAATTCTTCTGAATCATTAGAAGAAAAAACTATGTTGGAAAAAATAGGGTTAATTATTGTTTTACTGTTATTATTAATGCCCATCTTTTTAATTAATTGGCTGTTTATTACCACCAATATTAGACTAGATTATATTTGCCTCGTATTTGGGACTATATTCTTAGCATTACTAATATTTTTAAAAATAAATCCCAATCAAGCATTGAAAAGAAGAATAGTCAAGGTGTTTGTTTTATTTTATACATTTAGCTTATTTATCTATACTTTTTATACGGGGATTATTTATTCTGTAGTCAGATTAATTGATATAAAAAACGGAGTGGAATTAATACCACTTGTACCAATAGTGCAAAATGTTATTATGGTAATAAACGGTACTCAAAAATTTTGGTTTTTATTTGAATATGTAATCATTGATCTTTGTATGTTTATGCCATACGCCATATTTATACCTTATTTAGTAAAAAATAAAATAGGAAGAAAAAAATATTTTATGTTATTATTATTAATTATTTTATTAAAAGAATTATTACAATTGCTATTAAACGTTGGTGTGTTTGATATAAATGATATAATTCTAAATTTTTTAGGAGTAATAACTATGTACTATTTATTAAAGGCATACCATATTTTTTAAATAACTTGTAAACTATTTCTTAAAAAGATGATAAGATATAATATAAAAAGGAGATTAGCAATTATGAAAAAAGTAACAATACCAAAATATACATTAGGTGAAGAATTAATTAATTCTATTTCTCATGGAATAGGAGTTTTATTAGGAATAACAGCGTTAGTGTTGACTATCGTTTTTGCTGCAAGAAATCATAATACGATAGGAATCGTATCTTCTTGTATTTATGGAAGTACTATGATTATTATGTATTTAATTAGTTGTCTATATCATGCTTTAAGCCCTAAATTAAAGGCCAAAAAAGTATTTAGGGTATTAGATCATTGTGATATCTATTTATTTATTGCTGGATGTTATACTCCCTATTGTTTAAGTTTAATTGGCGGAAAAATGGGTTGGATAATCTTTAGTATTATCTGGATAAGTGCCATAATAGGAGTATTATTAAACGCTATTGATTTAGAAAGATTTCAAGTTCCATCAATGATTATGTATTTAATTATGGGCTGGATGATTATCTTTTCATATAATAGTATTTCTACTTTATTACCAAAACCAGGACTAGTATTACTAATAACAGGAGGCATAGCTTATACAATTGGTGCACTTCTTTATGGTATTGGTTCAAAGAAAAGATATTTTCATTCTGTTTTCCACTTTTTTGTATTAGCTGGAACAACACTACAATTTTTTAGTATTTTACTTTATGCGATTTAAAGAGAAAACTCATTGTTTTCTCTTTTTTTCTAAAATAGTGATATAATAATAGTATAGATAGGAGGGATAACGTGGCCTACATAGAGTTTAACAATGTCAGTAAAATTTATGGAGAAAAAGAATCACTCGTAAAAGCATTAGATGATACTTCATTTTCTATTGAAAAAGGAGAATTAGTTGTAATATTAGGACCATCCGGAGCAGGAAAAACTACAGCGTTAAATATTCTAGGAGGAATGGATAAAGTAACTTCTGGAACAGTAGTTATTGATGGGAAAGATATTACAAAGTTTTCAAATAAGGAGCTAATTAAATATCGAAGAACAGATATTGGCTTTGTTTTTCAATTTTATAATTTAGTTCAAAATCTTACTGCTAAAGAGAATGTAGAATTAGCAACCGAAATATGCAAAAAACACTTATCCCCAGTAAATACATTAAAAGCAGTAGGATTAGAAAAAAGATTAAATAATTTTCCATCACAACTATCAGGGGGAGAGCAACAACGAGTTGCAATAGCTAGAGCTGTTGCTAAAAACCCTAAAATTCTACTAGCTGATGAACCAACCGGAGCTCTAGATGATGAAACCGGAAAACAAATTTTAAAAGTTTTAGAAAATTTATCAAGAAAAGATAAAATGACCGTAATTATTATTACTCACAACAGTGCGATTGCTCCAATTGCAGACAAAGTTATTAGATTTAAAAATGGTAAAGCAGAATCAACAACTATAAATAAACATCCTAAAAAAGTAGAGAATATTAATTGGTAATGAAAAAGTTATTAAAAGAAACCATTGTCTGCATGGTAAAAACAAGTAAAAGATTCATATCTATTCTAGTAATTGTATTACTAGGAGTAGGCTTTTTTGCGGGAATTAGAGCAGTAGCCCCAGATATGAAAAATACATTAGATGAGTATTATGAAAAAACCAATATGTATGATATTTATATTGCATCAAATTACGGAATAAGAGAAGAAATAATTGATGAATTAAAAAAAGATTATGATATAGAGGCTGTCTATAATTTTGATGCAATTACTACTAAAAAAGAAGGCTATGCTACGAAGATTATTTCTTATGATAAAAATAATAAAATAAACGCCCCTAAATTAGTTAAAGGTAAAATGCCAGAAACTGCTGATGAAGTAGTAATAGATAATAATTATAGAAATGAAATTAAAATAGGGGATAAACTTATAGTGGACTCAGAACTAATTAAAAACAAAACAGTAACAGTAACTGGATATGTAGAAAGTCCACTATATATTTCAACAGAAAGAGATTCTACAGACCTATTATCTGGAACTATTGACTACTATTTATATATGAATGATGAAAATATTATAAGCCCAGTAAAAACAACAGCTTATATTAAATTAAATACAAAAAAGAGCAGGTTTAGTAAAAAATATGAGGAAATAGTAAAAACTGCTAAAAAAGATATTAAAAAGACTTTAAAAGAAGAAAAACAACCAGGTGAAAATTGGTATGTTTTGGATATTGATTCTAATACAGGCTTTTATCAATATGAACAAGATACTCAAAGAATTGATAATGTAGCTAAAGTCTTTCCACTAGTATTCTTTGTTGTTGCTGTCTTAATCTGCCTAACAACTATGACTCGTATGGTAGAAGAAGAGCGCAGTCAAATAGGAACATTGAAAGCTTTAGGATACAGTGATATTTCTATTATGTTTAAGTATATTCTATATGCTGCTCTTGCCACTATTATTGGATCTATGATAGGCGTAGTAATTGGTTATAGAATACTACCAGATCTTTGCTTTGAAATGTATAAAAATATGTATCGACTAGGAAATATAAAATTAAGTTATTATTCATCTCTTACTTTCCAAGGTATGATGATAGCCCTTCTATGTACCCTTGGAGCAACACTTTATACTTGTAGAAAAACTTTAAAAGAATCTCCTGCTAACTTACTAAGACCTGTATCACCACCGCCAGGAAAAAGAGTACTTTTAGAACGAATTAAATTAGTTTGGAATCATTTATCTTTCTCATATAAAGTGACAGTTAGAAATGTTTTCCGCTATAAAAAAAGATTTTTAATGACCATTATTGGTATTGCCGGATGTACAGGATTAATTTTAGCTGGTTTTGGCTTAAAGGATTGTATTGTAAAAATGGTACCACATCAATACGAAGAACTGTTTACTTATCAAGCAAAAATTCATTTAAATGAAGAAAAAACAAACGAGACTATAGATAAGATAAAAGAAAATAAAAAGATAAAAGATATATTAGAAGTTCAAGAAGAATCTATTACAATTGATAACAAAGATACCAATCAATCAGTAACTTTAGTTATTCCAAAAGATAATCCCAAAGAATTTATTAAACTTCAAGATCGAAAAACAGAGGAACAATATGATTTAAAAGATGGTTTAATTATTACAGAAAAATTAGCAAAACTTCTTGAAGTAGAAGAAAATGATATTTTAAAATTTAGTGGTACTGATACATATAAAGAGAAAATAGCTCATATTACCGAAAATTATTTATTCCATTATATTTATTTACCAAAATCTTCATACAAAAAAGACGAATATAATACTGTATTAATAAAAACAAAAAGTATGACAGAAAAAGAAGAAAAAGAATTAGCCAATCAATTAAAGGAAATCCCAGGAGTCTCTAGTATAACTTTTACTTCTTCAACACGACATGTTTTTGATGATACTATGGATAGTTTTGCCTATGTTTCATTAATTTTGATTGTATCAGCCGGTGCTTTAGCCTTTGTTGTTTTGTATAACTTATCAAGCGTCAATATTAGTGAAAGACGTCGTGAACTGGCAACAATTAAGGTGTTGGGTTTTTATGATAAAGAAGTGTATCAATATATTAATAGAGAAAATACGATTCTAACTATAATAGGAATATTAGTTGGATTAGGAATAGGAAATATATTGACTATGTATATTATTAAAACTTGTGAAATAGATATGTTAATGTTTGATACTACAATTGCTTGGCCTAGTTATCTATATGCAATTTTGATAACCATATTTTTTGCTATATTGGTAAATATAATCTTATATTTTTCACTAAAAAAAATAGATATGATAGAATCTCTAAAAAGTGTAGAGTAAAAAGACTGAAGATATCAGTCTTTTTTCTTTAAAAAAATTTTATTTTGATATATAATGATTAAGATAGGAGAGATGATATGGCAACACTTACAAAAAAAGAATTAAAATTAATGGATAAATATTTTCGCGTATTAAACTATATATCAGTAGGTCAATTATATTTATTAGATAATCCTTTATTAAAAAAACCATTAACTAGTAGTGATGTAAAACCAAATGTAATAGGACATTGGGGAACAGCACCAGGCCAAAATTTCATTTATATGCATTTAAATAGAGTAATCAAAAAATTTAATTTAAAAATGATATATATATCAGGGCCAGGACATGGTGGACAAGCAATGATTGCTAATAACTATGTGGACGGAACTTACACAAAATTCTACCCCAATATTACGGAAGACGAATTAGGCTTAAAAAGATTATTTAAACAATTTAGTTTTCCAGGCGGTGTATCATCACACGTTGCTCCTGAAACTCCAGGCTCTATCCATGAGGGTGGAGAATTAGGATATAGCCTTGCCCATGCTGCTGGAGCTGTACTAGATAATAAAGGATTAATCGCAGCCTGTGTTATTGGAGATGGCGAAGCGGAAACAGGACCACTAGCAACATCATGGAATATTAATAAGTTTTTAAATTTAGAAACAGACGGTTACGTCTTACCAATTCTTCATAGAAATGGTTATAAAATCTCAAATCCAACTGTTCTTGGCAGAATGACAGAAGAAGAACTAGAAGATTTCTTTTATGGTCATGGCTGGAAACCCTATTTTGTTACTGCAACAGATACTCAAAAAGCTCATGAAGAAATGGCAAAGACTTTAGATAAAATAGTAAAAGAAATTAACAATTTAAAAGGACGAGCAACTACAGAACACGAATGGCCAATGCTTGTATTAACAACACCTAAAGGCTGGACTGGACCAAAAGAAATAGAAGAAAAACAAATTGAAGGTAGTTTTAGAGCTCATCAAGTTCCTATAACAATTACTAGAGATAATCCTATGAATCTTCCTTTATTAGAAAAATGGTTAAAAAGTTATCACCCAGAAGAATTATTTGACGACAAAGGAAGAGTGAAAAAAGAAATTAGAGAGCTAGCGCCAACTCCTTCAAAATGTATGGGAAAAAGTGAGTTTGCCAATGGGGGAGTTCTACTAAAAGAAATCATTACTCCAAATTGGGAAGATTATGCGATAGATGTTTCTGTACCAGGAAATATTGAAAAACAAGATATGATCGAATTAGGAAATTATATTAGAGATTTATTTGTATTGAACAAAGATAACAAAAATTTTCGTATATTTGGACCAGATGAAGCTCTTTCTAACCGACTAAATCATATCTTCGAAAAAGAAAATAGAACTTGGAATTCTAAAATTTATAAAACAGATGAATTTTTATCTCCAACAGGAAGAGTAATGGATTCTTATTTATCAGAGCATGTCTGTGAAGGAATGCTAGAAGGATATTTGCTAACTGGAAGATTTGGAATGATACATAGTTACGAAGCTTTTATTCGAATTGTTGATTCCATGATTTCTCAACATGCTAAATGGTTAAAAGTAACAAAAGAAATTGCTTGGAGAGCACCGATAGCTTCTTTAAATGTTTTACTAACATCTCATGTCTTCCAACAAGATCATAACGGCTACACTCATCAAGATCCAGGATTTTTAAACCATTTAGCAACTAAAAAGAAAGATATAATAAGAATTTATTTACCACCAGATACCAATTGTTTACTATCTTGCTTTGATCACTGCATAAAAACTAAAAATAAAATCAATGCAATTGTAGCAAGTAAACATCCACGTCCACAATGGTTAACCAAAGAACAAGCTAAAGTTCATTGTACAAAGGGAATTGGTATCTGGGACTTTGCCAGTAACGATGGAGGAAATCCAGATGTAATTATGGCTTGTTGTGGTGAAACTCCAACATTGGAAACTATGGCTGCTGTTGACATTTTAAGAAGTTGTGTTAAAGATATTAAAATTAGAGTAATTAATGTAGTTGATTTAATGAAGTTAGCTCCAAGAGTAAAACACCCACATGGACTAACAGAAGAAGAATATGATAAACTATTTACGAAAGATGTACCAGTAATTTTTAACTTTCACGGCTATCCTTCCTTAATAGAACAATTAACGTATAATAGAACAAATAGAAATATGTATATCCATGGATATCTTGAGGAAGGTACTATCACAACAACTTTTGATATTAGAGTACAAAATGAAATTGACCGTTTCCATTTAGTAATGGATGCCATAAGACATATTCCTAAATATCAAAAAACACGCGATGTTTTAATTCAATGGTGTGAAGATATGTTAAAACAACATAAATCTTATATTAAACAAAATGGTGAAGATATGCCATACATAAAAAATTGGAGATGGAAATAAAGACACTTTGTGTCTTTTTTTATCACATTCTTTAATAATTTGTTATAATAAAACTGTATTATAAAATTAAAAGAAAAGAGGTAGTTTGATGAAAGAAGAATTAAAAAATATCTTTTTAATGGGATTAGGAGCTATGGCAATGACAAATGACAAAGCTCAAACATTAAAGAAAGAACTATTAGCAAAAGGTCAAGAGATGGTAGAAGCAGGAAAAGTAGCGAATGAAGAATTGAAACATAGCATTAAAGAAACACTAAAAGAAAATGTAACTATAATAGTTGAAGATGATCTTTCAAAAGAAAAATTGCATGAAAAAGTAAGAACATTAAGTAAAGAAGAAAAAGAAGAACTATTAAAAATATTAAAGGAAGAAACAAAAACAAAAGATGAAAAATAGTCCTAGTAGATTAAGTGAGATAATTACTGTTATAAAAAAATATAAATTAACAAAAGACCTTACTCCTACCAATGTTCGTCTAGCGTTAGAAGAGTTAGGACCGACATTCGTAAAAATGGGTCAAATATTATCTTCGCGCGATGACTTAATTCCCAAGGAGTTCTGTAATGAATTTCAGAAATTAAAACATTCTGTAAAACCTATGCCATATGAGAAAGTAGAAGAAATTCTAATACGCGAATATGATTGTACTCCAAGTGAAATATTTCAAGAGATTGATCAAAAACCAATAGGCTCCGCTTCAATTGCACAGGTTCATAAAGCAAAATTAAAAACAGGAGAAACTGTTGCGATTAAAGTAAGACGCGAAAATATTGAAGAATTGATGGAAAGAGACGCAAAATTACTAAAAAAGGTAATTAGTCTTTTGCGATTAAATAAAATATTTGGTGATATTATTGATTTAACGTCTGTTATAGATGAAATGTATGATCGGGCAAAAGAAGAAATGAATTTTCATACAGAAAAAGAACATATTGAAGAATTTAGAGAAAATAATAAAGAATTAGTATATCTAAAGCCTTTAAAAACTTTTAACAAATACTCAACAAACAACCTTCTAGTAATGGAATATATTGATGGAATCAATATTTCAGAAACAGAAGAGTTAACAACAGCAGGGTATGATTTAGATGAAATAGCTGAAAAATTAGCCCATAATTATCTAAAGCAAGCAATTGATGATGGATTTTATCATGCTGATCCTCACACAGACAATATTAAAATCGTAGACGGAAAAATAGCCTATTTAGATTTTGGTATGATGGGAAGATTATCAAAAAGGAATAGAACCCTTCTAGAAAATTGCATTATAGCGATTGTAAAAGATGACATTAATGAAGTGGCACACATATTAACTTTGCTAGATACATCCAATAGTACTCCTGATTATATGCAATTAAAAAATGATGTAAGAAAAATTTTAGATAAGAACAAAACTACGGAGATTATAAATATAGATATTAAAGAGTTTATAACCGAATTATTTTTATTGTTAAGACGAAATGAAATAACTATGCCAAAAGAAATTACAATGTTAGTAAGAGGAATTGTGGTGCTGGAAGGAACTTTAGAAAAAGTGAGTCCCAATATTAACCTTATTAAAGTATTGGAAAAAAAGGTACAAACAGCCGATATTTTATTAAACCAAAAAAATTTAACCTCATTAGCTCTATCTACAGCGAAAAGCGGAGCAAATCTGTTTATGCTTCCTAGTGAAGCACTAACCACTTTAAAAGGAATTAACAGAGGTGAATTGCGTTTTAATATTGAATTAACAGACTCTAAACACCAAATAGACAGAATTGAAAAAATTGTACACTTAATAATTGTTAGTGCTTTGGATGTAGCCTTTATTATTGGTACCAGTCAAATGGTAGTAAAAGTCAAAGAGTCTCTTCCATTCATCTTTTATATTTATATGCTTGGAGCAATCATATGTACTTTATGGTTATTATATAAATTAATTATATCTAAGTTTAAAAAACTATGAAAATAGTTGAGTAAATATAAAATAACTAACTAAAATAATATTAATGATAAAAAAGGTAACTATCTCAATGGTTAAAAAGAAGAGTGTTGTTTAATTAACAAGTAAAATAGAGAAAAGTGACAAAAATGAAAAGATAATAATAAATTATCTTTTTTTGTGCATAATAAAAATGAAAAAAAGATATAATTAATTAGCACTCGGTATTGACAAGTGCTAAAAATAGTGGTATAACATAATTGTAATCGAAAGGAAGATGATAAATATGGATTTAATGCCAAGAAAATTTTATTTAGATGATATTTTTGATGACTTTCTTACTGCAAGAAAGGAACAACACATGAAGTGTGATATCTATGAAAAAGGTGGCGATTATCATATAGAAATGGATATTCCAGGTTTCAATAAAGATGAAATCTCAGTAGAAACCAAAGATGGATATCTAAAAATTACAGCAGAGAAGAAAGAAGAAAACAACGAAGAAAATGAAGAAAAGAATTATATTCGTCGTGAACGAATTTATGGTAAATATGAAAGAAGTTTTTACCTAGGAGACTTAGACGAAGATAAAATTAATGCATCATTCGAAAATGGAATGTTAAGAATTGTTGTTCCTAAAAAAGAAGAAAAAGATACCAAAAAAGTAATCGAAATTAAGTAAAAAAAGCTCGTAATTACGAGCTTTTTATTTGCCTAAATAAAAATGCTGAATAAAAGAAACTATCAAACATATATATTAACAATCCTAATCAAAAGAAGCTATAACCATAGGTATAATCTTGACGAAAAAATAGATATAGGGTAAGATAAGCGTATAAAGAGGTGACAATATGACTTTAAAAAGGAGTAGAGTATTTCCCATGATTTTAACGATTGCTTTAATAGTAATTATTATCTACTTATTTGCAACGATTAAACAACCTTATGTAGTATGTACAAAAAGTACAATGAACAATTTAGGAATTGAGGTAGATGAAAATATAGAAGTTAGATTAGATGGTCAGGGTATCAAAAAAATGGATTTAACGAAAACAATTATATTACCACAATCATTTTTAAATGAGGGGGATGATTACTTAAATTCTATGAAGTTTATTTTGAAAGAATCGTATAATTATCTACCAAAAAAGACGGTGTCTATAAGTCAAGAGTCAGATAGAATTATTGCTCACGTAATAGTAGACAAAGATGAAACTTTAATATTAAATAATATAGAATTTATAAATAATGGTAAATTAGAATTAAAAGTTAATGCTAATACCAAAGCCAAAGACGTAGTAACGTTAAAGATAAATGACTCTTACTCCGAAGGTGAGTTTATGACACATATGAAAAATAATGGATATTCCTGTAATTAATGACAGACTATAAAATTGATGAATTATTAAGTGTCATAAACTTTGAAGAAAATAAATTTCAAACAACAAGATATAATTTATTTTTAACGAATTACGAAATAGCAGTACTAAAAAAATATCATATTGATTATGTCAATTGTAAAACGGCCAAAGAAATTTTACAAAGAGTAGAAAGTATCATATCGGATTTAGATGATTTAGAGCAAGAGGAACTAGATCAAGTAGGAATGAGTATTGCTGAACGAGATTACTACAAAAATACAAATAAATGATTTGTTAAAAAGATATGAAAAATAAAAAAGGCCAAAGACCTTTTTTATTTATAGGAGGAAAAAATATGAATTATATGATGGATAAAATTAATCTACTAGAAAACAAAAATACTATCATAGAAGGCGCAAATGAAATTGTGAAATTATTAATAGAAAATAAAAAGTTAGATGATAGCGAAAAATTGATGACCATAGAACTAGCACTTGCAAAATTAAATTATGAATTATATCATATTAGTGGTGATGCTGACGATGAAATGCCAAAGTAGCATTTTTCTTTTGTAAAAGAGAATATATACAAAAAAAGATTAAGAAAGAAGTGATAAGATGATATATTTAGACTATAGTGCGACAACCCCAGTAAATGAAGAAGTGTTAAATAGTTATATACAAACAACAAAAACAATGATAGGAAATCCTAATTCCTTACATAAATTAGGTGTACAGGCAAAATGCCTAATAGATGCCGCTACTGAACAAATTGCTAACATTTTACAAATAAAACCCAATGAGATAATTTATACTAGCGGTGCGAGCGAAGCTAATAATACAGCAATTAAAGGAATTTGTCTAAAATATCAAAATCGTGGCAAACATATTATAACAACTCCCTTAGAGCATTCTTCTATTATAGAACCTTTAAACTACCTAAAAACTCAAGGATTTGAAGTAGAATATGTTAATTTAGATAAAAATGGCGTAGTCAATTTAGAAGACTTAGAAAGAAAAATACGAGAGGATACAGTTTTAGTAACAATCGCTAGCGTCAATAGTGAGGTAGGCATTATTCAACCAATATCTCAGATTGCCAAAATAGTCAAAAAATATCCCAAAACATATTTCCACACAGATATGACGCAAAGTATAGGAAAAGAAAAATTAGACTTAAAGGACGTAGATTTAGCCAGCTTTTCAGCTCAAAAATTCTATGGAATGAAGGGAATAGGAGGGTTGATTAAAAAAGAAACTGTAGTAATAGAGCCACTAATTCATGGCGGAAAATCAACTACTAGAGATAGAAGTGGTACTCCTCCCACAGCCTTAATAGTATCTATGGCAAAAGCACTTCGTTTAGCTTATGAAAATTTAGAGCAAAAAGAACGTCATGTGTCTGAATTAAATGCATATTTAAGAAAAAAATTAGAGGATAACAGCATAGTGATTAATAGTCCTAAAACGGCCATCCCTAATATTTTAAATATTAGTATAGGAAAAATTAAACCAGAGACAATGTTACATGCCCTAGAGGCGAAAGAAATTTATATTTCCACACAAACAGCATGCTCTGTAAGTAATATGTCCAATGCTGTATATGCAGTAACAAAAGATGAAGACAAGGCAAGACATAGCCTAAGAATTAGCCTTTCTTATTTAACTACCACAAAAGAAATAGATGATTTTGTAACAGAATTGATAAAAATAAGAAATGAGTTGAGTAGTTTATATGATAAAAAAGATTAAATACATTATAGTAATGTTATTAATATTTTTAAGCGTAACATCCAACGTGAATGCCAAAGAACATGTAAGATTATATTTGTTTTGGGGAGATGGATGCCCACATTGTGCTGCTGAAAAAGAATATTTATCGACATTAGAAAAAAAGTTTACCAATCTAGAAATAATAAAATATGAAGTGTGGTTGGATGAAGAGAATAATAATCTTCTAAAAGAGATATCAGCTAAAACGAATCAAACTTTAAGAGGCGTTCCAGTAACCATCATTGGGCCAACCATAATTAATGGCTTTTCAGATAAAACAGAACAAGAAATAAAAAGAGCTATATCTTATTATAGTAAAAATAAACATCAAGATATTGTTCTAGCAATAAAAAACGGAACATATCAACCAACAGACGAAACCTTAGACAAAAAGTTTCAACAGTCAGAACAAAAGCTGAATCAAAATACTACAACTAATATACCAATAATAGGCAAGATTAATTTTAACAATTACGATCTAATAACTGCCGTACCGATTTTGGGGGTATTAGCTAGTATATCACTACTAACCATATGGTTAATACTAACTTTAACGAGCTATATAAGTCTGGAAACAAATAAAAAAACGAAACTACACAGTTTAGTTTTAAGTTTTTTTACGTTTGGTATTGCTAGTATAATTTGTCAAAAACTGCAAATAGAAGAATTATCTATAGTTGCAAAAATCATTATATTACTAATATGTGTGAGTTTAGTAACATTAAAAATGAAGAAAAAACACCTACCAACTATAGCAACAATAAGTATCACTTTGTTGTTTGCTATGGCAATAGGAATGTTAACTAATCCAAAATATTTAAATATTTTAAACTATTTAATAAATGTAAATGCAACTACTTTGATTATAAATATAGCAATAAATATAGGTTATCTGTTTTCTTACTTAGTGATGTATATATTCCTTTTACTATTATTTAATATCATATTGGAAAAGATAAAAATAAAATATAAAGAAATAGTTTCAGTTAGTATGCTGATTATAACTATGCTTATAATAATATTGATTTAAAATTAAAAAGTAATATTTACTAAAAAAACAATCTCGTGTATAATAGAAAATAGAATAGAGAGGTTGCGCTATGGATAGTAAGGAAATGGCAGAATTGATAGATATGGATGGTTTGTCTTCAGATATAGAAGTAGTAACATATTTAAATTCAGAAGACAACAAAAGACAATATGTAGTATATACAAAAGAAGAAATTCAGGAAGAGACTGGTAATCAAGTCATCTATATAGCTAAAATGATTCCGGATAACGATACCTTTAAATTAGAAGAGATTACTGATGATTTAGAGTGGATTGATGTTCAACACTTATTAAAATCAATTGCTAATGCGCGTACAAATGGATAAGGGGTGAGCACTAGTGGATGATATTTATGAATTTAAAAATAATGAGTATCGTTTAGCTTGCATGCAAATAAAAGCAACAGCTTACGATATTGTAACAGGAATAATGAGGAAAAAAACGGCTAATTTGGATGAATTGTTTAAAATTAGAGATAGAATTGTGGAATTAACAGACTCTTTTGAAAGAGAATTAGAAAAATTAGATGCTGAGGAAGAGTCTGTAAAACAGCAAACATCTGGTGATGAGAAAGCTCAAGAGCTAGCACAACAACCGACAGAAAAGGAAGAGGATGATTTAAACCTTTCGATTAATAAGATTGAATTGCCTAGCACAGAGAGTATTCCAAAGAAGGAGAAAAATCAAGAAACTGGTTTGGAAGAATCAAATGTAACACCTATAGAACAATCTATGGATTCACAAACTTCATCAGGAAGTGTAGAGCTAACACCCATAACTCCTACAAAAGACAAGCCTGAGCAACAGCAAAATGATGTAGAACAAAAACCAAAAACAACACCACTTGCAAAGAAAAAATTCAAGAAGACAACTAAGCAAGTTTCTAAAGCTATTATGGTTCGTCCAAATCAATTAGCAAATTTAAGAAATTCTCGTCAATTTCAAGAACAAATATTGGCCAAACAGGGAATATTTGCTATTGCAGAGCGAATTCAACAACAGCAACTAATAAATAAAAATTCAAAAGAATTACCTGATGAGGTAGAAAGAAAAATAGAAGACTTAACAGTCAAAGCCAATGTTTATTATAATGAAGGAGAAATAGAGAAAGCCCAAGAATTATATGACAAAATAAGAGAATTAAATAATCAATACCAATAAAGGGGATGAAAATAGTGTCAGAAATAGAAATTTTAGACATAGGAAATAATATAAGCCCAAAAGATTATTTGACAACATTATTAGAATTAACTAAACAATCTACACCAGAGAATTCTATCGTATTTGATTTTGATATAACCACTCATTATTGTCATAGTAAAGTAACAAAATATAATATAGATGGTTCTAAAGACGTGCAAAAAGAAGTAACTTTTAAGGATATAAAAGATGCCATAGAAAATCTAATTGAACCATTTCTTAAGACTTTTGCCAACACTAATAAAATAGTAATTAATAATATTTCATCATATAGAGAAGATACTAGTTGTTTAAAAGTAATTAGTGAATTTAATGATATGTGTAATATTCAAGGTATAGATGAAAATAGTGCTACTAGATTATCAGAGATGATAGAAAAAATAGGTACAAATTCTGGAAATGTGATTCAAGAAAGACTGGATAATCAAGGAGTTGGAAATGTTGTCGCTTTTGCTCTTAGTATTTTAATTTTAGGAATCGCAATTTTGGGTATGTTAATTCCTAATTTTCTAAAATAAGATCCTAAGGTCTTTTTTTTTTATCATAAATTTGTTAAAATAAAAATAGAAAGTAGGAGGCGCCTATGACCAAAAAAAGTAAAATGAAATTAGCTAAAGTCTTAGTTGCTTTCTCTTTTGTATTAATGGTTACCGGAATAGGGTTTACCTTAAACAATAAAACAATAATAAAACCCGTGGTAGATACACATGTTATTGGAGATAATAATAGCAATGACATTAATATTACCACAACAGATGTAGAGATAACGTCAGATTCGAATACTGAAAATAATAGCCCGCAAGAAGAACATCCCGAAATAACAGATTCGTCAGATATACCAAATGAATCCAAAGATACCGCATCTACTAATGAGGAAAATACTTCTATACCTAGCAATCAACCACCAGAAAATACATTATCAGGGATAGATTTAACAAATAATAATTTAAGAAATAGTATTCAAAATAAATATGGAATCATAGTAAAATATGGAGCCGAAACCAATGGATATACAATATCAGGCTTATCAACTGTGATGTTAAATGATGGAAATAGAATTAACGAACTGTTAAACACCTTAAATTATAATTTATCTTTATATCCTTCTGGCTTTTTTTATGAGACGAAGGACGAAAATTATTCATTAACCATTTATTTATTAAAAAGGTATTCTCAAGAAAATGTAACCGGAATCACTGATTCTACAACTAAAAATGTAGTGATATCTTTAGCCACAGATTATAGCTTTGTAGATAGTCTTCACCATGAAATGTATCATTACATAGAAAAATATATGTATGCTAAAGGAGCTAATTACACGACATGGCATAACTTAAATCCTTCTGGCTTTAGCTATGGAACAACAAATACCTTACTATCTTACAGTAATACACAAGATTCATATGCTTTTTTTGTAAATACTTACGCTCAAAGTGATGAATATGAAGATAGAGCTTCTACTTTTGAATACTTAATGTCAGAAACAGAAGCAAGTTGTTTAACAACAGGTACGCCAATTTGGAAAAAATCGAAATATATGTGTGAGCAAATAGATGCTGTATTTCAAACTGTTTCTCCAAGTACAATAGAATATTGGGAAAGATATGTATACAATTAGAAAGGAATAAATATGAAGAGAGTAATTATTAATGATAACAATTTAGATATTATGAATATGGATAGTACAGTCATTAGGGTAAAAGCGTTAATGGTAAATGAAAAAAACGAGCTGCTAATAGTCCATAACAACTATACCTATCAATTTCCGGGAGGTCATTGGAGAGCTAATGAGTCGCTGGAAGAAAGTTTAAAGAGAGAAATTAAAGAAGAAACAGGAATTGATAGTACGATAGAAGCTGGACCATTTATGGTAATAGAAGAATATTATTCTAACTATTTAGGAATAGGTAGGTCTAGATGTAATAAAATGTATTATTATATTGTTCATAGTAATGAAGGACCAAAAGTAGAGGAAATGAGCCTTTCAGAATTGGAAAAAGAAACCGATTTCAATTTATTTTATATTCCAATTAAAGATATGGAACAATTTTTAAAAGAAAGCATAGCTAATAAAACCATAGAAGAGATTATTGGAAAAGAAATGTTATCGGTTATGGAAGAATATAAAGAGAAATATATATCTGAACAATAATTGTGTAAACAATTAAGGTATTAGTAGTGATACTAAAATATATCACAGATTAATGCCCTGATATCAGCAGAATCACAAGATACATAATGATAGTAGGATTTGTAATATTGGTTACACTGATATTAGTTTTAGAAATCCTACTAAAGATAAAAAATAAAAATTAAGCTATCACAACGTGATGGCTTTTTCTGACAAAATTGTGTAAAATAATATAAAAACTAAGTAAAAGATGATATACTAAACATAAGGTAAGAAAGTAGTGGTGAGAAGTATGAGAAAATGTCCTAATTGTGGTGAAAAACTACAAGACAGCGACAGAGTCTGCAGAAACTGTGGTGCATTTTTAGATGTCGTTCCTATGGAAGAAGAGACTGATTTTAAAGAAGATGAAACTTCTAATGAAACCAAAAATGAGCAAGATTCTTTAGATATTCCTAGCTATAGTGAAGAAAACACACCAACAAAAGAAATTAAACAAAAAAGAAAATTTTATTGGAAAGCTCCGGTATTATTTTTTATTCTTGGAACAATAGCTTTACTATCATCATCATTAATTAGAATGATTGAAAACAATCAAAAGTTATTAGTAGAAAGTTTAAATAAAATAGGAATAATAACTTATATATTAGCAGGTATAGCGTTTTTAATCGTTGTCATTTTATATGTAATAAAAAAAGAATTTCATTTTACAATGACTACTAGAGAAATCATTGACAGTAATGCTTCTCCATCAGAGCAAAGAAAAATGGCTTTTGTAGGGAGAAATTATGTAAAAATATCAAAATTAAAATTCTCCCTTCCTGCTTTTTTCTTTAATTGGTATTACTTGTTATATAGAAAATTATATTTAGTAGCATTCTTTGGAATGAGTTTGACTATGTTAAACCATTGGTTCCAGGCCACGTGCTTTAGCACGTAAATTCTTTTAGAACTAGCAGACAAATTGA
>CALVYB010000012.1 GCA_944371955.1 uncultured Bacilli bacterium | reverse complement strand
CTTTTTGTAGTGAAACAAAAATCTTTTTAAGATTTTTGAAGAAAATGACTTGACTTCTTATAGTTAGTCATCTCCTTCTAAAATAAAATACACGACTTTTGTGAAAAGAACGTGTATTTTGATATTTTAGTTTAATATTTCTTCTGCTAGAAGATTGTCATCGATGTCATAGATAGACATCTTATTTTCATCATAAATCAAATAGCTTGGTCTATTACCGTTTTTAGGTAACGAAATAGATCCAGGATTTATATAGTAATTTGTCTCTATTTTCTTGATAAATGGAATATGAAAATGTCCGTAAACTAGTATAGAATTTTCTTGCATCCAGTTACTTTCATTGTATATATGACCATGCGTAATATATATATCATGATTTTCTGTCATAATTAAGCTTAAATCTTTCATAATTGGAAAACTGGAAACCATCATATCAACTTCTGAATCACAATTACCTTTCATACATAATAATTTATCTTTCATTGATTCTAAAAAGTCTTGAACTTCTTTTATATTATATCCTTCAATCATTTTATTTCTTGGACCAATATAATATAAATCTCCCAGAACTACTAACTTATCACATTGAAATTCTTCAAACTTTGTTTTTATTTTCTTTAAATTAGTTGATATACCATGAATATCTGATATAAACATTAGCTTCATACTATTATTTTCCTTTCTCTTCCTTCGTATTGAAATTATTATAACACTATTTTTATCAAAAAAATATCCATATAAAAAGATGATATAAAATATATCACCTTTGAGATTCTTTCATTTACTTATCTTCTTTAAATTTAGGTATTTATTCCCATTTTCTTTTTTACCACGGTTTCTACTACGTCTATTATAAGATACATTATGTATGAAATGATTCCTAATATGACTACTCCGGTTATTACTAAATTTATATTAAATACTTGAGATCCATACATAATTAGGTAACCTAGACCACTTTTAGAAACTAGTAGTTCTCCCATAATAACCCCAATTAAACTCATTGAAATATTAATTTTTAAAGTACTAATAATTGTTGGAATATTACTTGGTAAAACTGCCTTTAAGAATATTTGATGTTTGGTGGCATTTAATGTTTGCAATAATCTTATATATTTAGGATTAGTTCTTGAAAATCCTTGATGTATAGTGATAATTGTTACAAAAGTACTGATTAACAATGCCATAAATACAATAGAATTTGTACTAGCACCTACCCAAATAATAATTAATGGACCTAATGCAACTTTTGGTAAAGAATTTAGAACTGTTAAATATGGATCTATTATTTTGGCTATTATTTTATTGCTCCAAAGAATAGTAGCAATTATAAATCCTACTATCCCTGCAATCATAAAGCTAGTCATTACCTCATATAGTGTAACTCCTATGTGAGTAAACAGTGTTTTATCATGAAATAATCCAATAACCGTTTTTACTACTTCTGTTGGAGAAGACGATAAAAAAGTGTTAATTAATCCTGCTCTTGAAAGTAATTCCCAAGAAATTAAAAACACTACCATGATAGACAAGCGAAAAAAGAAAACTAGTTTTTTTTCTTTTTTTTGCTTCTTTAGATATACCATGTGGTCTTTACTATATGTGGACATCCAAATCCCTCCAAATCAAGTCGTAATATTTAGCAAATTCTTTACATTTCCTATTTTCTATTGGAGTAGATTTATTGGTTAGTTTTATTTCATAAATATTTTTTATAGTAGCAGGTCTTTGTGATAATACAATTACTCTATCTGACATACTTATCGCTTCAGCAATATCATGTGTAACCATAATTGCTGTTTTCCCTTCTCTTTTTATAATCCTATAAATATCATCACTAATAGCTAACCTTGATTGATAATCTAACGCTGATAAAGCTTCATCTAATAGTAAAATATCAGGCTTCGTAGCTAGTGTTCTAATTAAAGCAACTGCATGAATACTGTAAAGACACTTAATTTTTTTAATTCTTATTTTTTCATAGTATTCGTAGTAATTTTAAAGCATATCTAAATCACTTTAAATTATTGGTTTTATTTGTTTGTTTAGAAATACTAGAAATTTTATTATTTACTTTCTATTTGCTTATTTTGGTAGCTTTAATCCTTTGATTTTTTATTCTCCCACTATCATCTAATTGATTTGCTTTTTCTTTACCCTCACTAAATAATTTTAAATAAATAGCTCTTTCCTTTATTGTTACTCATTCCACATATAACTATTCCTCCACTACTTTGATGATAGTTAATCTAAAAATTAACCTTATAATTTATATTCTTCTATTTAATTAACTTTATTACACAAATTACAATAAAAAATAGTCAAATGTGGTATAATGAAGAATAAGAGGCAATGCTAGTAATCATGATAGTCAAGAAGTAAAGTGGTTGCTAACAGAGCATTTAAATGATACAATGTTTGTTATAATTGATATTTTTTTATTAGCTAGAATTATTGCATTTCATATTCGTAATAAATTAATAAACGCAATAATAAGTATCAAATCATAATTTTAATACTGCCTAATCTTATAATGAAATAAATTTAGATGCACTAAAACATACAGATTTAATAAGATTATTGTGGGCAACTCGAAATTAAGATTAAACAATGAAATAGTAATTATGCTAATTTTAAAAGTTTATACAAAATAATTTAGAATGTGAGTTATGCTATGAAAAAAAGGATTTTAATATCTTTGATAGTCTTTCTTATTGTTTTATTAGTCACTATCGGATTATATATCAGTAAAAATATTCAAAAGGTAAATTATACTATGGTAGATTGTACTGTTGTCTCCGCTGAAAAAGAAGTAAAAAGATTTATGTGGAGTCAATATTTTAAAACCATTGTATTTGTTTATTATGAAGGTAATGAATATAAATTACAAAACCCAGAAAGAACATATTATGAATATATATATCCAAAAAACAAACAAATTAAAGCTTATTTATATAAGGAAAAATTATATGCCAGTCTAAGAAGTGTTAGAGAAGATACGATTACTACAAAAATATATTTTTTATTCTTATTTATGAGTGGTATATTTGCAATTATTTTATTAACAAATATAGTCATCTATAATAAAAAGAAAAGGAGAAACGGAAAATGAAAAAGTATCTATTGATATTATTAGTACTACCAGTTATTTTACTAGGAGGTTGTTCCTCTAAAGAAAGAGATTCAATGTTAAGTTTATGTGATAAAGTCGATGAAATTGTTGAAAATTTTAGAAATGAGTCTATTAATGGGGATGAATTTATTTCACAGATACTAGAATTAGAAAGCCAATGTATGACAGATGATTATTTATGTACAGAGATTGAGTCATTCAAAATGCTAAACAGTGAAACAAAAAAAGAACTTTTCGATGCTCATGCTAGTGAATTAACTAAAGATTGTCAATTTATCAGAGATAGATTAGAAAATTAGAGGAGAAAAATATGGAAGAAAAAATTATTAAAAGTACATTTGATAATATTATTAATAATAAAGCCATAAAAGAACAACTTGCTGATGCTGCACTGGCATTATTATTAAGTCATAAGTTTATATCGAAGAAAAAAGATTTAAATCATTTAATAGTCGAGTTTGGCTATTTATTAATGGCTAAAGATTGTGATGAAGTAAGTACTTTAATGAAAATAACAACACCTAAAAAATTATTTCAATCTCAAAAAGTTTTTTATCTTGGTAGCCAAGCAGGTAAATTGATGCTATTAAATGACTCTTTTGGAGAAGAAATGTTCAGAAAAGTATCTCAAGATATGTTATTGAAACATAATGTTGATATAAATTCTATAAATAGAAATGAATATATTATGGAATTATATTAAAATACCTAATAAATAATAATGCCTACTAGGTATTTTTTTTATTATTAAATATATAATAGCAATAATCATATATCAATTATCTTATTTAAGTTGTCTTACTTTTCAAAGATAAATAATTAAAGCCTCTTCTACTCTTTTCCTTTTTGATTACCTTAACTTTTATCTAAGATTAATATTATTTTGGAGAGCTTTGATATTCTTTTAATATTTACATTCATTTAAAATTCCATCTAATTTCAATATCTCTTGTTTTTGGCTTCTCATCCAATTTTCCTATATAAATTTTGTCAATAAAACTTTCCACAAGTACTCTATTTAAACTTTGAAAGTTTTGATATTTACTAAATAGAGTTTTATTATTTGTACTTTTCCCTTCTTTTGCTTTTAAAAAGGAAATTTCGTTTTCAATAGCTTTAATTTGATTATTATAAATATCTTCATTTTTATTATAATCATTAACTAAACATTTAAACTGGTTTACATTAATGATTCCATTTACTTTGTCTTCATATAAATTTTTTAAATAGTTTTTTGTTTCTTGTATTTTCTTTTGAATCTCCATTCGCTGTTTTTCTAAATATTGTATCTCATTTGTAAATCTATTTTGCTGATTCTTTTCTTCTTCTAAGGTAAGTTCTCGTTCGTCATATAATTTTTTGATTTTCTCATTTATTGCATCTAATATTATTTTTTCTAGAACATCATAACGGATACTTTTTTTATTTATACAATCATTATAACCGTCACTATTATTTGCACAAACTAGATACTCATGAGTTTTAGAATTTTTTTTTCGCATATAATGACTGCATACTTTACAAAATACTTTTCCAGAAAACATGTGAATAATTCCAAGATTACCCTTAGGCTTTGTTCTTTCGCTCATAGCTATTTTAACTTTTTTGAAAGTATCTTCATCAATAATGGCTTTATGTGTGTTTTCTTTTTTTATCCACATGTCTTTTCTTTTTTTTATTATTTTATGATTTTTATAACTTACTGTGGTTCTTTTTCCCTGAATTAAATGTCCTAAATAAACTTCGTTCGTAAGTATGGTCTTAATGGCATTGGTATTCCATTTTATTTGTTCTCTTGGCCTATTACTTACTACATTTAACTTAATACCTTTTTGAAGTTTATAAAGAGAAGGACAAGGAATGTTTTTACTATTTAAATGTTTTGCAATTCCCGTAAAGCCATAACCCTTTAAATATAATCTGTAAATTGTCTTTACAATTTCGCTAGCAATAGGATCAACGATTAGTTTGTTATTATCTTCTTTCGAAATTTCGTAACCAAATGGAGCAAATGGCGAAATGAATTCCCCTTGTTTCATTTTGGCATTAAATGCACTTCGTATATTATTAGATACATCTTCTAAATACCACTCATTAACTAAACTATTTATTTGACGAGATTTTTTGTTACCAGGATTTTCAGTATCTACATTATCGGATAAACTAATAAATCGAACATTCCACTCTTTGAATTTATTGTTAAGATATCTTTCCACAACTTCCATATCTCTAGAAAATCGAGATTGGCTTTTGCAAAGAATAACATCTAGTTTATTATTTTCACAATCTCTTATTAATCTTTCAAACTCTGGTCTATAAGTTCCCGCCCCTGATAAATTCTCATCACAATATTCTTCTGTTAAAATAAAATTAGGGTTTTTTTCTATAGTTTCAAGAAGCATGTGTCTTTGATTTTTGATTGATTCACTATCGTCATATTTATTTGTCTTATCTTTATCTTCATCAGATAGTCTTAAATAAATACCGACTCTTAATATCTTTTGCCCTAGATTCTGTTTATTCATAACTTTCCTCCCAAAAAATTCAAGTAATAATCATTATTCGTCTAGGATTATGACCAGCAATCTCAGAATATTTATTTTTCTTCATTTCCATTCATTTCCAATAAAACAATAATTTTATATAATTTCTGGTTTAATTGTTTTTTTAAAATATCAGCAGTTATTCCTGTATTGTATGTATGAATTACATTATATTTAATATCAATAACAATCCCTCCATAGTGAAATATATTATGTTAGATTATTATTTATACTTGTTAGCAAGGTATGTTTTTTTATTTTTTTTAGATATTTTTGCACAATAATGTATCATTAAAAAAACTTTTTTTATGTTAAAATGATATTGTGAGGTGTCTTAATATGATAAAAGAATATTATAATTTTATTGTAGATTATTTAAAACTTGCAGAATTGAAAACTAAATATGTCATTATAAATATATTATCAGCTTTCTTTTATAAAAGTTTTTCAATTTTATTGCCGCTTATTGCTTCACTAATTATTAAATATTTAACGGATACTAATACAGAAATGACTTATTATTGTTTAGGTGCCTTTTTAGTAACTTATATTTTATATAATATCGCTCTTTATATTAATTATAAGATTTATGGGTTTAATATGAATTATTGTTATAATAATTTAACTAAGAAAGTATTAAATAAATTAGTTACAGTCGATGATAATTTTACTAGATTTATTAGTAAAGGAAGACTTATGAATTCTATTAATTCAGATATTATTGATATTGGGGATATGAATGATAGGATATCGGAAGTACTAATGGGAATCCTACAGATTGTATCCGTTTTAATTATCGTAGGTCTGTATAATTTTTATTTGGCACTATTATTAATTGTTTTTGCAATTATTTATATCAATGTTAGAAATCAATCTGATAGAAAAATTAATTATTATCATAATAAAGTTGCAGTACAAGAAGATAAATATAGTACATTACTTACACAAATAGTATCTGGGTTACAAGAAATAAAAACCTTTAATATGTTGCCAAAATTAACAAATAAACTTAATGTAATCCAACATAAATATATAAAATTCTATGGTAAAAAAAGAGATTATTATACAATTAGAGATAATGATGTTAAAGTTATAATTTATATATTTAGATTTTTGTTATATATATCACTACTTTTTCTTATGATTAAAGGCAGAATAGATATAAGCGTACTAGTTTTAATTATTTCATATCATGAATATTTAGTTACTTATATTAATGATTTAATTGACTCTACTTCAACTATAAGAGAAGTTAATACTGCTGTTAACAGGATCAATGATATATTAAATTACAATGCTAAAGAAATACAATTTGGAGTTCTTGATACTAAGGATATCCACGGTATTATAGAGTTTAAAAATGTATATTTAGAAATTAAAAATCGTAAAATATTAAATAATATTAATTTAAAAATCGATCATAATGAGGTAGTTGCTATTGTAGGAGAGGCCGGAAGTGGTAAGACAATGTTATTTAATTTAATACTAAGATTATTCGAACCTACAAAAGGTAAAATAACGCTAGATAATATAAATATTTTTGATTTTAGTAAAGAAACATATGCTAATAATGTATCTATAGTTAATCAAAAGCCCTTTATATTTAATATGAGTATCAGAAAGAATTTAGATTTTGTTGATGCTAATATAAGTAATCAAATAGAGGCTTGTAAAAAAGCTGGTATTCATGAGTTTATTGAAACTCTTCCTCAAGGGTATAACACTATATTGAGAGAAAATGGTAGTAATATATCAGGTGGTCAAAAGCAAATGATTTCGATAGCTAGAACTATTTTATCTGAAGCAGAGGTTTTATTGTTAGATGATATAACTACCTCTTTAGATCCTGATACTGCAAAATTAGTTCCTAAGCTTATCAACAATTTAAAGAATGACCATACGATAATTATGGTAACTAAAAATCCAGATTTAATGAAAATAGCAGATAGAATTTTTGTACTTGATAAAGGGAAAATTAATGATGTTGGAACGCATAAACAGTTGATTGCTAGAAATGAAATATATCAAATGCTACAATCTAGAAAATCACCTAGTAGAATTGGGGTGTTTAACAATGATTAAAAGATACTACATGATAGTTAAAAAATTCTTTAGTTTAGGAGCTAATAACAAAAAACTATTATTTCACTTATTTTTTTCTGCTTTTCTAAGAAGTATATCTTTATTGTTGCTACCATTTACTGCATCTAAAATTGTTGAGTATGCTACCATTAGTGATTTTAAAACAACAATTATTTGGATATTTTTATTCCTTATTAGTAGCTTAGTATATGTATTATTTCACCATTATAATTTTGTTGCATATAAAAACAATTCAATATTTACCCATAATAAGTTACAACAACTAATCCTAAACAAAGTAACCACTTATGATGAAAATTTTTCTAAGAAAATCTCAACACCTTATATTGTTAATACAGCGTTTAGTGATGTTGGAAATGTAATGAAAATTCCTGATCAGGCTTTTGATACTATTGTGGAAATGACTAGTATTACTATTTCTTTAATAATACTTATTAATGTAAGTGTTTTTATTGGTATTTCGACTTTGCTTTTGTCTCTGGTCTCATTATATGCAATCGCTAAAAATATGGAAAAAAAAGAGCATTATTTAGCGGGGCAAAGAAAATATCAAGATAGTATTTCTGGTTTAATGGGCCAAGTACTTGATGGAAGTAAAGAAATAAAATCCTTTAATATGAAAGAGGACATATGTAATTATCTAGAAAATTATAAAAAATTATGGAGAAAAAATTATTTTAAAAAGAGAAGATATAGTGATAATATCGATGTTTTAGTTCCTCTAATTATGGGATTTGGTAAGATATTAGTTTATTTTATTGCAATATGGTTAATTTTAAATGGTAAATATGATGTTGCTATGTTAGTTTTAGTTATTGGTTATTATGAGAATATACAAAATGAGTTTTCAAATTTTTTTGATAAACTAAATAATATTTCTGCAAATACTACTAGAATTGATAGGATTTATAATGTATTACATTATAAAACAAAAAATATGTTAGATTTCGGTCAAAATAATAATGATAAAATTAGAGGGAAAATAGAATTTAAAAATGTATCATTTACTTATGATAGACAGGAAGTAATGAAAAATGTCAGTTTTGAAATTCAACCAAAATCATTTACTGCTATTGTAGGAAAAAGTGGTAGTGGAAAATCCACTATATTTAGATTATTATTAAGATTATACAAAGCTAATAAAGGGCAAATTTTATTGGATGGCGAAAATATTTATGATTATTCCAAAGAAGTGTATTCCAGTAATGTCGCAATAGTAACACAAAAACCATTTATTTTTGATATGAGTATTAGAGAAAATTTAAGTTTGGTTGATTCTAATCATGAACATCAAATTGCAGCTTGTAAAAAAGTTGGAATTCATGATTATATTATGGGGTTGAAAGATGGATATAATACTAAGCTAATTAGTGATGCTGAGAATATATCTAGTGGACAAAAGCAATTAATCGCTCTTGCTAGAACCTTATTATCAAAGGCCGAGGTATTATTGTTTGATGAAGTTACATCAACTTTGGATATGAATACCTCTAAACAAATTATCACTATATTAAAGAAACTAAAACAAGAGCATACTATATTAATGATAACTCATAAACCTCAGTTAATGAAATTGGCTGATGAGATACTAGTAATAGATGACGGAAGATTAGTAGGAAAAGGTAACCATAAAGAATTAAATAAAAATAACAAATATTATCAAATACTACAAAAATAACCCTTAAAAATCTGCTTATTACTTTTTAGGCATATCAAATAGAGCTATTAAAAGATAGCTCTATTTATTTTACTAAAATTATCTATTATGTCTTTATTAAATACAAGCAACTCTTTGTCTCATCCCTCCAGATAGTCTGGATGGATATTCATTTATAAATTCTTCTAATCCGTAGGTTTTTAGTAGATTAATTACATATTCTTTATTTTCTTTTGTATTTTTACCTGCTACCTCTAATCCTAACATGCAATTTTCTAGTACGGTTCTCCATTCGAATAAAGAATCATTTTGTAACATATAACCTATAGTATAGTCCTTAGGCATTTCAATTTTTCCTGAAGATTTTTTTTCTAGACCAGATAAAATAGATAAAATTGTGGATTTACCACAACCGCTAGGACCTACAATGGAAATAAATTCTTTTTCTTTTACATTAAATGATACCGAATCTACCGCTTTTATTTCTCCTTCATTTGTATGAAAATATTTTTTTAAGTTGGATACTTTTAAGATATTATTCATGATACATCAATTTATCATATGATACTTTTTCATCTATTGCTTTATAGTCTAACATAATATCTTGTAAATGACTGAAAGAATCTTCTGAGAATTCTGTTGTTTTTGGCCAAGCTTCTATCTTTCTATATCTCTTAACTACTGTTGCAATATCTTCTAATGAAGTATCTGGGAATTGATTAATAATTGCTTTGGCAACTTCTTCGTCTGTATGACTATGAACATAATCAATTCCTTTTTGAATAGCTTTGGTAAAATCAGCTATTAGTTTCTTATTTTCTTTTATATAACTTATTCTTGCAGAATATGAAGTATATGGAACAATTCCTCCTAACTCTCCTATACTAGCAACTACATATCCATAACCTTCTTTTTCTAATTCTAAAGCATTTGGTTCAAATAAAGTAACAAAATCTCCTTCTCCTGCAATAAATGCTCCGCCCATAGAAGCAAAATCTATAGATGTATTAATATTTACATCTTTTTTAGGATCAATACCATTTTCTTTTAGTGCATATTCTAATGTCATTTCTGGCATGCCTCCCCTTTGGGTTAATAGTGATAACAAATATAAAAAATCAAGGTACAATAAGGGTAAAATTATGTGTTTATTAACAAATCTAATTATAAGAAAGAGGTATAAAATGAAAAAGTGTACAAATATAAATGAATTAAGATTTAACTTAACTGAAAAAATGAATAATACAATGATAGAAATGCTAGTAGTTCATCAAATGTTAGAAGAAAGCCTAAAAGAAGATAGTAAGTTTACTGATAAAGAAAGAGGACTTTTATATAATCATTTTGAAAAATTACAAAAAGATTTTAGAAGGGAGTTTCAAAAGAATAATAAGAAACAAATAATACTCTATAATGAAATAATGAAACAATAAAAAATAAAAGATAAGCAAGTTATCAACAAATGCTTATCTTTTTTGGTGTATAATACTAGTTGGGTGGTTTTATGAATAAAAAATATGTTACATTTACTATTACACTATATTCTCTTATAGTCATATCAGTGATATTTCTATTTAATACAACTTCTACTATCTATGCAACTATGTTTTCAATATTTATTCCAATTCTATTTGGCTTGGTAATAAATTATAATGAAAAACAAAAAGAAATATTTAATACTTACTATGAGCCAATTTATCATTATATTAGAACTTACTATGATACATTATCTCAACCATACGAAAGAGAGAGTATGGGGAAGAAACATGAAATGATGAGTAAAATATCAAGGGATTTAATTATGTTTCTTAATGATAATTTAAAGTACGCAAGTGAAGAGGTAAAAAGTCTTTTAGGAATATTTTTATTTTATGAATACAAATATAAAGATAGCCCTAATGAGTTTCAAGATATATATAATATAAATAGAATTATACCAATTTTGTCTAAAGAAATTTTAGAAAACTATAATGTTCTTCATATAAATCATTATTTAAAAAGAAGATATTATATGAGGAAAAACAAATATCATAAAGTTAATGGCTTAGTTTATGTTTACATTGATAGTTTTATTTTAGATTTATTTAGAAAAAAAGAATATGCTATTAGTTTATACGAAGTTGTGGAAGCTTATAATATAATTCAAAAACATAGAGAAAAAAATTACAAACAAAGTTATAAATTATATAGATATATAAAGCATAATCGAAATAAAGATATTAAAATAATCATTTCAGAATTAAATAAAAAATTTAAAATTAAAGTAAAAAAAATAAAGAAGTAATAGTAAAATATTACTTTCTTTTTGGCTTACCATATTGTTTAGATAAGTCCATACCTTTGATACAAGTAAAGCAAGATATAGCAACTCTTTGTTTAGGGTCTTTTTCCATAAAAATACATAACTCATCATAGCACTCTTTAAATAATGAAATGAACTCTTTTTTCTTTTGTTCGTGTTCCTCTTGTTGTTTGATATATTCTTCCATACCATTATCTATAATAAAGTTTAAATCATACTCTAAACTATTTTTACTTGGCTTTTTAAGCCCAAATAATTCCTCAATGTCTAAATCTATACTTATTTTATTATTTTTCATTATGCTTAACCTCCATAGCCTCAATTAGTTTTAAATATTCAAACTCACTAATTAAGTAATTTTTTGATGATAATATCGCTTTTACTTTTCCTTTCTTAATTAAGCCTTTTAGGTATGGTATAGATATATGTAGGCTATCGCATACTTCGGTTAGTGTATAAAATCTATTTTTCATATTTCCTCCTATTGGTGGGGGCTAAGTTTCGTAATTTTTACCTGTACTTTTTGTATAAAGTACCTATGCCCCAAATTGTATTTACCTCGTTTTTTTTCCAAATAAAAAGAACACATTTTTTTGTGTCCTAGTATCTATAATTCTATAAATGTCGCATAATTGCCATAATATTTTAAATCTAATTGACCCTTACAACCAAATCTATTTTTCAAAAACTCAAGTGTTAAAGTATCATTAGCATTACCAAAGGTTAAAGTCCTAGTTTGTTCTTTTTGATACATAATAAGTAAATAATCGGCTGTATATTCAATGCTTCCACTTTCTTTAAAACTTGTTGTATCATTTCTTTTGGCACCATCACGACTTAAACTACTAATAGCAATAATAGGAATATTAAATCTATTTGCTAGTGTCTTTAATTCTCTTGTAATAATATCTATTGCTTGTTTATCATTTCCTATATTACCACACCTGATATATTGTAAGTAATCAATTATTACAACTATTTTATCGTTGGTGTTTTCTTCACAAAAATCGTTAATATCTTTTAAAATATAATTTAAACTTTTTGTATCATCTATTAAATGAATGTTGTTATCAATAACCTCGTATTTAGCAAAGTATGTGTCCAAATCTTCAACACCATTGCTGATAAACTCGTTAGGTGTATGGCTTGTTAATTCTTCCTCAAAATAAGATATACGACTTAATGATTTAGCCAATAATTCATACTTGCTTAATTCAAGAGAGAAGAATAAAACTTTTGTGTTTGGTTCTTTTGCTATTGTATCAGCAAGTTGTAATACAAAGGTAGTTTTACCTAGTCCTGTATTAGCACCTAATATTGTTAAACCTGTTGGCAAACCTCCACCATAAATATCATCTAACTTATTAAAACCTGTCCTAATTTTTCTTATGTTATTCTCATTTTCTATAAAGTTTTTAAATTGTTCTTTTGTTGTCATATTTCCTCCTCGCATTAGATATATATAAATATACTCTAGTGCTAACAACTTTATTTTTTATTATAAAAAGATAAATTAGATACACATACAAGCACCACTCCATAAGGAGTGAGTGCTATTATATATACTTAATATACTTAAGAGATATAGATACCAATAAACCCTTTATTTATAAGTGATTTATTATACTATACCTTACACTCTAAGCCTCTAAAATTACACTAACAACCTCAATTATTACTTTCAAAGATTATTTTGTTATTTATAAAAGAATTATAAGTAGTGATAGCAACCGCATATTGCCATTTAAAACTTAACTCTTTTGATACATAATTTAAGTTATTTTCAAATGGGGTAATAATTCCTCTAGTAGTTTGTTTTTGTTTTTTGGTTTCATCATAGGTAGGAAGTGAAGAACAATATTTAACTATCTCTTTAACCGACAATGTATTTTTGAAAGTCTTGTTAAAACTAACTTGCTTATGTAGTAAAATACGAAATCCCATAAATAAACTATGATGATAATTTTTAATATCAAGTTCAAATAATTTAGGCGATATTTTTAAAGTTAGATGATTATTTCCTAAAAGTTGAAAATAACCTTTATTAAATCTAATTTGTATTATACCTTTAGAAGATGAATAATCTTCTATTATTTTACATACGCGTTCCTCTACAAGCCACTTATTCGCTTTATTTTTACCTTTATAATAGATATATTTAAACTCAATGGATTTTAAATATTCCATAGATGATATAATGTGCTTTTTTTTGCTTATTTTAAGGACTTTTAAAAGAGTTTTAGTATCAAGTGTTAGTGTTTCATCTTTTAGTCCATTATGAGTAATTAAACAACCTAAAAATAGGTATAATTTAAAGGTTATTAAATCATTAGCCTCATCATAATTACCATTAGTATTTAACCTAATAGCGAAATCATTATCAATAAGCATATAATCTTCGGCATATCTAACTCGTATTATATTTAAGTGTAATTTATTAGCATATTTATTTTGGTATATGCTATACATATTTTCCTCCTTATCTAATTTCTTTTTACAATAATATTTTAATATTATATAGTGGCTTGTGTTAAGTCTTTAACCAATACAAAACTATGCTTTGTTATACACAAAAACAAGAGCATTGATTTGCTCTTGTGTCATATAATATCTATTACCAATTTTAGTGTAAGATACTTCGTTGTTTTTTACCCAACTATAAAGTGTTTTATAAGATATATTTATAATCTTACAAGCCTCTTTTAAAGTAAATAAGTCTTTGATAGTAACACCTCCTCATATATATAGTAGGTTATCAAAGACTTTTCTCTAATTTTGTGTAAATACTTATTTTTTAGTATATATAGACCCAGAGTCCATTTCTATTGATGAACCTGTAAAAGTTCCTGTAAGTTTCTCATCTTTAGTAAAATCTATGCCGTAAGGATTTCCCATAGTGGCAGTATAGAGTATTGTTACTTTATCACTTTCTAAACTCCAATGACATTTTTTTATTGATATTGGATATAAATCAATTGGTTTTTGGTAATTCATAATACAAACACCATCTTTTTCGATGATTATAGTAACATCAGCTTCGTTTTCATAAGTTCCTAGAATATCATTATTAGCACAGCCAGTTATCATAAATAAGCAAAAACTTAAAGTTAAAATAATTTTAAGTTTTTTCATTATGAACATTTCCTTAAATTTCATTTGCTTTAATTCCTAACTCATTACATATATCATATAGTTCAGTTCGTTTCCTGTCTGTCATTTCTGCTATACTGTTTCCAGTTGCCTCACAATAACCATTTAAATCACTATTACAAGTCCAATTATAGGTATTATTAGCATCATTATATGTAAGCCAAACTTCGGTCGTTGTAGTCCATCCAACAGTATTAACCAGTTTAGCATATCCAGTATTATTACCATAATTATATTCAATATAAGTGCTACCATAATTATAACTTTTGTCATAAAATTTCTTATTTACAAAGTCTAAAGTATAATATGTTGTATCTGAAAAATATCCTGGTGTAGTAAAAGAATAAGTACATTTTGTATCGTCACAAATAGCAGACTTATTTTTTTCTAAGTATTCAACAATTTTTTCTTTTGATGTTCTTTTATCCTCGATTATATTTTTAGTTTGCAATATATTTATTAATTCTTGTTTTTCGTAGAAACCCTCAATTTTTTCAATATTTTTATTTTTAATAAAAAGTGTAGGTGTTGCTTCTATTGTGATAACTTCTTCTGATTTTTTGTTGTTTAATGTCCAGTTATCTAAAGAGTCAACATTTAAAGTATAAACTTTTAAATTGTATGTATCAGCAACTTCTTTTACTATAGGACTGAATTTTTTTGAATATTCGCAAGTATCCTTAACTGCTAATACAATATTATTATTTTCATTTAATACATCAAAGAATTGTTGCTCGGTATCTATTGTATCAAAAGGGAAAATACTTTTATCAACTGCTGTAAATTTCTTAATATTATCATTATTGTTGTTGCTACAACCACATACACCTAATAACGCTATTCCACATAACATAAATAAACCTATTTTTCTTTTCATAATTTTACTCCTTATATTAAAAGATTTATTTTTTTTCTAATAATTTCAATGTTTCCTTTTTAAATTTGTCAGCATTAGCCATATACCAAACGATATGTTTAGTAGAACCGGTTACTTCTATACATAAGGCATCACATCCCATACATTTAATTTTCATTATAGAACTAATTTTTTCTAATGGTAAATCTATTTCTGTTGTTTGCAACAATCCAAATGTTGTTCCGTATATTCTCTTATTAGTTAATACAAGTACAGTTTTTTTAACATTGTGTATAGCCCTCATACTTAATATAAAAATAATAGCAAATGGTAACGTCAGAAAACAAAGATAAAGCATATCGCTATAAAGGTTTGTTGAAAAAGAAATCACCATTAATATCACAAGTACTGCCAAAGCTATAAAAATTATTTTTATAATATCAAGAAAACTATAGTTAAATGTTGCTCTAATTATTTCTTTTTCCTTAATTTGTTTATGTTCTTTTTTTGTATTTATATCTAATACGGGACAAGCACAATTAGGACAAGCACTTGCTTTATCACTAAACTCCTTACCACATTCACTACATTTAATTAAAGCCATTACAACTCACACTCCTTTCTTATAAACTATTATACCACAACTTACACGAATAGAGTAAATATATTTAAATAAATAAATGAGAAAATTATATGTAGATATGGTGGTGGTATAATTGTTTAAAAGAGATGATGAAAACTATATATATGAAGTAGTATCAAAGAACATAAAAAAGCAAAGACAACTAAAAGGACTTACACAAGAACAATTAGCCAATAAAATGAGGTATTCAACACAATTTATATCTAATATAGAAAGTAAAAATCATCAAACATTTTCACTTGGAACACTTTGGAGGTTAGCTCTTGTACTTGATATAGATATAGCCGAATTATTTAAAGAAGATACAAAAAATAAGAGTGATAAAGAATAAAATCTTTTATCACTCTTTTAATATGTTTATAAGGTTAAATTTTTTCACATTGATAAAATCTATCTCGTTATATCTTTCTACAAAAGTATTAACTAAATAATCGGCAAACTCTTGTTTTATTTCTGTATCATTATTAAAAAGAAAGTCTAAATGCCTTAATGTGTTCTCATCATAATTATTTTTTGTGAAAGGAAAAACTAAACTTATAATAGTATTCTCACAAACACCTAATTTTGATAACTCTATTGTGTTATTAGAGATAAGCAATTTATTCTCATCTTTAGAGTTTAAATCGAAAACAATTTTATTTTCTTTGCCTAACTTAATAAACATAGGTTTTATATATTCATCAACATAATTATTCAAGTTATCTTCATAAGATAATCTTTTTGTTATATAACCACATAATTTTGTTGCTACTTGTTTCTTGATTTTTTTATCTTTGTTTAAAAAACCTATTTCTTCATTAAGCAAAGCATTTTGCAAAAGTTGATGTTCCTCTATATCATTGAACATATTATTTCCAATTAAGCCTAATATTTTTATCGTATAAATAAGCAAATCTTCAACTTTCTTTGATAAGATAAATGTATCAAAATCGTCAGTAAAGCCATAGGTTATATTATTAGTTGTTTTCTCAAGTAGTGGCTTAACATAATCATCTATGAAACTATAAACTTTTTTCAAATATTCTTCTTTTTCTAAATCTTTATGTAATAATTCTTTTTCTTTTTTTTGTTTTTCTAATATTTTCATAACATTAAATTTATTCATTTTTTCTCCTAACTAACTCTTATATAATAATTTAAGTTATTATCTCGGCTCATAATATTTAGTATTATTTCATTGGCTCTTTTAAAATTATTAAATAATTCATCAAGTCCACTATTTTTTGTTGTAATAATGTTATAAATTTGTTTCAAGTCTAAAATTATTTTTTGTATTCTTTCATCACTAACTGAAAGATTTTTTTTGACTACGAAATTTTCTATTTTATCAAGAAAGTAATACATATCAAAATTATTTATCATATCATTTAGAGATAAGCCTTTTGCTCCGCAAGAATTAGAATAAGTGATAATTACATTCATCATAAAAGCATTAGCATTAAGTGTAAAGAAACTATCATCAATACTAATATTTAAACTATCAAGATAAGCCTTGTAATAGTTGCTAGGGGTTGACCTTTCATTTAAGTTATAGTTTTTATTTGGTTTGTTTGAAAGAACTTTTACTATGCCATTATTAACTTTTGCTACAAGGTTATAAATTAAGGCTATATTAGTCAGTTCATTATCATTTAAGGGAGTTATATGGCTTTCGTTGTATTTAGTACTAAATTCCTCTATAAATTGTTCTTGCTTTGTATTTAAACTGTCAAACTTACTTATATAGATTTTGTAATCACTATCTTTATTTTTTTTATAAGCAATAGAGCCTTTGACCATATCATCAAAGCCTATATTTTCAAGTTTTGTCATTTCTTCTTCAATTTCTTTTATAACATTTTTAGCTATGGGAGAGGTATTTATTTCTTTAGAATCTATATCATCTAATATAACATACCACCCTGTTTCATCATTACTTATTTTTCTATATAGATATGTGCTATATTTATCACTCACACTTTGAATAAATCTAACACTATATTTTTTCTTATCAACTTCGTAATCTTTATAAATGTATTCTTCCATAGTATTTATAGCATTTTCTACTTTTTCAAG
The DNA here is from genome assembly GCA_944371955.1 of uncultured Bacilli bacterium. Lineage (GTDB taxonomy): Bacteria > Bacillota_I > Bacilli_A > RF39 > UBA660 > Faecimonas. The sequence goes on along the minus strand of CALVYB010000012.1, from coordinate 8,219 downwards.
AAATGATAAGTTGCTATCACTATAAAAACAATTATAAAGTGAAATAAGAGTTTTAAAAGTTTCCAACATAAAATCATATTGACCCTTATATTGAGAATTAGGATTTTGGCACTCTTTTTTAAAGTCATCACAACCGACTTGTTTATTTACCACCTCTATATATTTACTATTTCTAAAGATAGTATCATTTAAAGTTCTATGTTTTTTTCCCATAATTTCATCTCCTTGGCTATGTATTATATAGTTTGTTGGAACCTCTTGTCTGCCCCTAAAACGAAAAAAGTGATATTTTTTATCACTTTTAAGGAAATATAATACAAAGCAATAAGCATTTATCCTAAATGACTTATTTATAAGTTTAATTAAGTTTATTTGGGTTTAAATAAACTTAAATTAGTTAGCATTGATAATTCTCATATATTTATCGTATTTTATAGTAATAGTTCTACAAATACTATTGATACGATTATCAATACTATTTTTAGATGAATTATTTTCATATTCCATAGTTAAATATTTACAAAACTTATTCAATAGTTCTTCGCTGATTTCTCTTCCTGTGTGTTTCATAATAGAAAGTTTTATGATTTCTAACTTAATTTTATAATCATCTACTACCATCTTTTATTCTCCTTTCATATTTTCAAGAGTTGGTTCCTTGCTCTTGTGATTTCATCTTAACAAAGTTTTTTTAATATTAAAATATGTCTAAAAACTGACTTTCTACTCGAAAAATCGGTTGTAAAAGTACCTTTAGCCCTTATAAAATAAAGGTTTTAATTTTGTAAAAATATAACACTTTATTTTGTTTTTTGTAAAAGAAAGATTTTTTGATTATTGGTATTCTAAAGTTGCTTAAGCAAAGAAAGGATTTAATAAAACAATTTATGTCGGCATAAGTTTAAATAGGTGAATTTATGAAAATAACAAGTACTTTTAATAAAGATGGTAAAGATTTACAAGAAATAATAGAAAAATTTTTACTCGAATATTACTACGAATTTTATGAGTTAGAAATATCACAAAGCCTTTAAAAATAAGGATAAAAATGGTATAATATATGTGTTAATAAACATATATATTTTACTTTGGATTGGAGGTAAAATGGAACAAGATAAAATATATAATGTTGGTTCTTATATTCGTTTATCAAGAGAAGATGAAGATAAAAATAAAATAGAGAGTGAAAGTATCTCGAATCAAAGAAATATAATACTAGATTACATTAACAAGCAAAAAGAAAACTTTAAAATATATGATGAATATGTAGATGATGGTGTAAGTGGAACTACATTCGATAGACCTTCTTTTAATAGAATGATAAGAGATATAGAAAGTGGAAAAATAAATTGTGTTATCACAAAAGACTATTCTAGACTTGGTAGAGATTACATCAAAGCTGGGGAATATATGGAAAAATACTTTCCACAACATAATGTAAGATATATTGCCATATTAGATGATATAGATACATACCTAGATAGTGTCAGTAATGATATAGCACCATTTAAAGCAGTTTTTAATGACCAATATGCAAAAGACACTTCAAAAAAAGTACGAAGAAGTTTAAGAAGTAAAAAAGAAGAAGGCAAGTTTCTTGGTTGGAAAGCAGTATATGGTTATAAACTAGATGAAAATGATAGATATAAATTAGTTATAGATGAAGAAGTAGCGCCAATAGTTAGAAGAATATTTAAAATGGCTTATGATGGTATGAGTTGTAAAGTGATAGCAGATACTTTATCTAAAGAGGGTATTCCAATACCTAGTGTATATGCTAATTTAAATCGTGGTGTTAAATCTTCTTCTTATGGTTTGTGGTGTTCAAGAACAATAGATGAAATGTTATGTAATCCTACATATATAGGAAATCTATGTCAAGGAAGAAGAAAAACTATTAATTATAAGATAAAAAAAGAAATAAGAACTCCTAAATCTAGTTGGATTGTTATAGAAAATACACATGAGCCTATAATAGATAAAGAAATGTTTGATATAGTACAACAAGTCTATAAAAAGAACAAACATCAGCAAAATAACTCAACAAATTATTTGTTAAGAGGCTTTTTATATTGTAGTGAATGCGGACACTCTATTTCAATATCAAAAAGAACAGAAGATAGAGCATATACAGGGTGTACATATTATCAAAAGCATAGTAAGTTTAAGGTATGTACTCCTCATACCATGAATTATCAAAAATTGGAAAAAGAAGTATTAAGGGAAATAAGAGAAATGTGTAAGAAGTATGTGGATAGTACTAACTTTGAAAATCTACTAAAAAACGCTTCTAAAAGAAACAAAGTTAAAGAAAAAATAAAAGGAGAAATTAATTCTTGTAATCTAGAAATAGAAAAACTTAATAAAAGAAAAAATAAAATCTACTTTGATAAAATAGATGAGGTAATTACACTTGAAGAATACAAAGACTTTAATAATCAAATAATAAACGATATATTAAGTAATCAATTAAAATTAAAAGAATTAGAAACACAACTTGAGATAATAGAAAACAAAATGAAGCCTAATAATGATTATACAAGTATAGTTAAAGAATTTTTAAGATTAAGAAAACCAAGTAAAAACTTAATTGCTTGTATTATAGATAGTATAATGATTACACAAAATAAAGAAATAACAATAAATTATAAAATTAAAGACCCTAATTTATTAATAAATGAGCTAAGCACCGATTAAGTGCTTAAAAAAATTATCATATAAAAACCGAAGAGCTTTTCTCATCAAAAGTGATAACTAAAAAAATGTTACTACCGATACACCGCCCCCCTGCGCGCCCTCCTAATACTTCTTTTCCTTTTAAATCAGCTAATGAAAAGTCTTCAATTTTTTTTCTTGATACTAAAAATGATCCGTCTTTTTGGGTTAATTGAGCAAATGTTTTTAAGTAATCTTTTTCTCCCCCTTGATATACATAAATAGTTCCTTCACTTCCACAAAAACCAATGTCAGCATCCCCTGATAAAACAGCTGCTGTTACTTTATCTGCTCCACTAGTTAAAATTAACTCTACATCAATCCCTACTTCTTCAAAATAGCCTTTTTCTATTGCTACATATTGTGGAGCATAAAAAATGGAATGAGTTACTTCGGCTAGAGTTATTTTTGTTAACTGATTTTCGCCTGAATTTTCTTTATTTAAATCAAATAATACCAGTGCAGCTAGTAAAAACACTAATATACCAGCTACAACGAAAATAATAATTCTCTTTTTCATAATTCTCCTTTCTACTAAGGTATTATATGATTTTTCTTTTAAATTGGTTAGTGGTTTTCACTAAAAAAGAAGTCCTATCTAGAACTTCTCATAATGTATTTTTTCTGGATAATAATTATTATTTGGCTCTTTTTCTTCGGTTCCATACCCTAAAGATATAGTGGCAAATACTTGATACTCATTTGGTATTTCTAATATTTTCTTTACTTTATCACTTTTTTCTATATTTGGATATTCCCCAATCCAGCATGATCCTATTTGTAAATCTGTAGCTTCTAATAGAATATTCTCCACTACAGCTCCACAATCTGCCTGCCAATAAGGAGTTTGTTTATCATCTGCTGTTGAGATAATCACAATAGCTGCAGCAGCATATTTTAACATATGACAATAAAGGCCTGTTCCGCTTAATTTATTTAATATATTTTTATCAGTTACTATAATAAATTCATATGGCTTTTTATTATGTGCTGATGGAGCTTGCATACCAGCTTTTACTAGTTTATCTAATAAGTCTTTTGAAATATCTTTCTCTTCATATCTTCTAGTACTTCTTCTTTTGTAAATTGTATTCATATTTATTCTCCTTTTCCTTTGATTTAGTATCTTCCACAATAGTTTTACAATAACTGCACCATGTTTTTCCTCCTCTATTTACTATATTAGGAGCGCCACAATTTTGACAATTAATAGTAATCTTATCCTTCTTCTTACTGGTTTGTTTATTGTAATATGTAATAGTTCCATCTACTTTATTTAATATAATACCGTCAATTAGTCCTTGATTATCTAAATGAATTAAATCGGCCATTACTTGTTGTGCTGTTTCTTTAGCAGTTTTCCCTGGCATAGGTGGAATTCTTGCTACAATGTCGTTTATTTGTAGTTGGTTTCGGTAAATATATGGACGATATTTTTTTAAAAGTTCTTGATCTTTTTTACTACATACATTTATCAAGCCATTTACTTCATCTACAAAATAAGCTTGAGAAATTTTTTTAATCTGTTTTAAATATCTAATTTTTATAATACATTCTATATAAGTACAACCAGCTAATTGGGCTATTTTGTGGATATCATTTTCTTTGTATTTTATTATTTGTTCGTAAATTATTTTTAGTTTTTTTATAAAATCTTTATCCTGTAATGATTCTTGACCATAAAACTTTGCGTAATCTATATAAGAAGTTTCTTTTATACTCTTTAATTTGGTACCATTTATACTCTGGTAAATCGATGAGAATATTTTTATTATCCGTGCTCTATAAATAATCACAATTATAAAGATAATTAAAATAATTATTGACTCATATTCCATATCATTTCCTACTTTCTATTTTTATTATATAGTAAGTAGAAGTATTTTGCAAAATAAAAAGGCTAAGACTCGCCTTAGTCTATATCAATTAAATTGTAATTTCGAGTTCCGAATCCTAAGTCGGCAGAAGCTTCTATTGTATGAACTCCATGAAGTGATTCAATGCGCCTTATTAGTTGATTCTTTCCTAGATCTGCAGAATTATACACTAAATCTAAGCAGGCTTGGTCTACTGCAATTGGATCTAGACTTGCTAATATACCTATATCTTTCATACATGGAGCTTTGGCATTCCCATCACAATCACAATCTACTGATATATTTTTCATAATATTAATATAAATAGCATTTCCTTTAAAATAATTTACCACACTCGAAGCTGCGTCTGCCATTGCTTCCAAAAATTTATCTTGTTCTGGTAGATTGTTAAATAATTCTTGTTGTTTATCTGTTACACCGGCTGTGTGAATTAATGTTTTCCCAGCTGAAGAAGCACATCCAATAGATAATTGTTTTAAAGCTCCCCCATATCCTCCCATAGCGTGGCCTTTAAAGTGTGATAATACTAGTAAGGAATCATAGTTTGCTAAATCTTTTCCAACGTAGTTTTTCTTTAATATTTTTCCATTAGGAATATCTAATTCCATATCTGGACCTTCTTCATCTAATAGACAGAATGGAAAATATTTATCCCATTCATGATCCTTAATTAATTGTTTGTGCTTTTCTGAAGAATTTCTTGCTCCAGGATAGGCAGTGTTACATTCAACTACAGTACCATTTACATGTGTTACTATATCACGTATGAAATCCGGTTTAAGATAATTTTGATTTCCTTTTTCTCCAGAATGAATTTTCACAGCCACTTTGCCTGGCAAATTTTTTTTCAATGCTTGATATGCTTTAATGATATTTTCTGAAGTAATTTCTTTGATAAAATATACGTTTGCTTTTTCCATATAATTATCTCCCTTCAATTTTAGTCTATCACTTAAAGTTTACTTTATGTCAAGTTTATTTTTTATTTCCTCGATTAATCTCTTTTTGTCTTTTTCGTCAGGATGACTTTTAGCTTGCTCAAAGTTTTTCAAACTTACTTGTAAATTTTTATCTTCTGGGTGTTCTGTAATTAATTGCAAATATCTAGCTTTTACCTGCTCTTTCATCTTTCCTTGACAGAAAAATGTACCTACAACTTGATTACTTTTTGGAAGTAAGTCAATAATTCTTTCCTTTAATGTATTAAAGTACTCTTGACTACCACCAAATCCTGCCGTTGCAAACAAAAATATTTTTTTATTTTCTAGTTTTTCTAATAATCTTTTAATTTTTTCCGTACACATACCTTTTATGATTGGTGTTCCTATATAATAAATATCACCTTCCGGTATATTTTCCATTAATGTATCGTTTATTTTTGCATAATATGCGTCCATAAATTCTTCCTTGATTACTTTAGCAAGTTCTTCTGTATTACCTGTTAAAGAGTCATAAATAATTATATTTTTCATTTTAACTTATTCCTTTCATGATTATTTCTATATTTGTAATTCCTTTTCCTTCATTTGGGTAGTAATGTGAATATATATGGTCAAAAATAAATACACTTAATAATATACTGCAGATAATTATTAATTTCTTTGGATTTATCTTTTGAAGAAGATTATCTATTAATGGAGCCAAAATATATACTAAAGTGATTCCTCCTAATCCAAATACTAATAAGCCTTCGGCACATACTCTACCTTGAATATTTAAAAAGTAACCACTATAATCCCACCACTTTGTTCCATTAAATACGTGTTCCAAATATACAGCTGTAAAATATTCTACTAGGCCACATAAGACTATGATTAATATAAATTCTTGTAGAGGTTTTTTTCTAAATTTATATAGTACTGTTAATATTAATATACACCCATAACCATATATTGGTAACCATGGTCCTTGTAACACACCTCTTTTGACAAATTCTCCTTGCTCTATAATGTGCATTACCACTTCAAAAGTCCAACCTATAATAGAAGCAACAAAAAAGATTGTTAGTAGAGACCATATACTATATTTTCTAGTATAATTTAGAGTATCCAACCTTTTTCGTTGATGTCTTTCAGGAATACTAAATAAACGCATAGGATATTCTTTACCCTGAATTACATTTTTGTATATTTCTAACCGTTCTTTTTTTATCTCTTCTTGATTTTGGCGGTCTTTTTCTTTAGTTTCTGATAAAGAAATTCCTAACCAATTGACTAATATTTTTTTTATTCCTTTTGATTGGTCTTTTTCATTTTCAAATTCTTTTAAAGTATCAATTACATCTTTATATTCTGCGTCTAATTTATCTTGAGGTGCTTTTTCATATAAGTAATTATCATTTAGTTTTTCTATTCCCAGTATCCCTTTTTCTTTACTTACATTTCTTAAATTTGCATAATATTCTGTTAACGTTGCTACTCTATAAGGAGTGGAATATAGTACTTCGGAGATTCCCAATGTAATTCCTCCCAATAAAAACCAACCAATATAAGATGCTTCTAATTTAAAACATTCCCACTTATGACCATCCATCATTCTTCTCGATAAATTGATTGCATCTAGAGTTTTTATTTTAGGATTTTCAGCAACAATATATGGAACAAGTATATAAGAATATCTTTTTACAAAAATTCCTACTATAGTTAAACACCATAAACTATAAAATGCTGAGGTAACAAACATCGTCCAAGAAGTCCTTAACCAAGATTTAGTCCGCAATAAAAATAGGAATCGCTGCATTGGAACTCGTTTATATGTTCTTCCTTCTAAAAATATTCTTCGTAAAATTACTTCATACATATTAATTAGGAATAACCATATTAAGAAACTTATTATTAAACTAATTCCAATCAAAATAATAGATGTTATATTAGGATGACCTATAATTGAATTCATTCCAGCTATAAAGTTTACATAAATCGATCCTGTTGAGAAGGCATTTACTACCATCGCAAATACCCCTCTACTTCTACCTAATACTTTATTTTGATTTTCTTTATCTTTTTGAATTATTCCTGCTTTTATTTCACTTGTTGCTTTTTTACTTTTTTCTGTTTCTCCTTTTAATGCATCTTTTACGGCTTGATCTACTTTTTGTGATTCTTGTACCGTAGTTATCGGTAATATTTTATTTTCTCCAATACTAAAAGAACTAGTAAACTCGGTACCAATAAATGCAGCTATTACACAAGCTACTACAAATATTGGATAGTGTTTTTTTAAGTTTTTTCTGGCTCTTTTTTTTAATTTACTTCTTGTTTCCATACTTACTCCTTGGAAATAGGTGTTTTTTTTATTATACACTATATTCAAAATATGTAAAAGTTTTACCTTAAAACAAAACATTACTTTTTGATTATGACTTTGTTTATATATTTTAATAATATTGATGATAATTTATATTGTCGTTGTATTAGTGCTTTTTTATCTATGAAGTTTATCTTTCCCTATTTTATATTCTTTTAATATAAGATAGCATCTTTTTTACTTTCTTTATATAAATTGGTTTTATTATATCTTTATTTTTTCATATAAAAACTAATATCTCATCTGAAATGCACCCCTCTGGGGAGACATTTCTAAAAAAACTATAATATGATAGAATACACTTCCGAAAGGAGGTGTTTT
>CALVYB010000011.1 GCA_944371955.1 uncultured Bacilli bacterium | reverse complement strand
AATTCCAAATAAAAATCTACCATTTATTATAAAAGATAAGCAATTATCTTTTTTCTTTTGAAAAACTACGATATAATAAAAACGGTGATAATTATGACAAAAAAGACCGTAGTAATTGGTATGAGTGGAGGAGTAGATTCTTCTGTTGCAGCCTGCTTATTAAAAGATAAAGGATATAACGTTATTGGTGTAACCTTAGAACTATTAAATAACTCTGAAACAAAGCAAGCTATTGAAGATGCTAAAACAATATGTCAGAAAATCAATATTCCACACCACATATTCGATCTCAAAAAAGAGTTTAAAGAAGAAATTATAAAAAACTTTATCTCTACATACCAACAAGGCAAAACACCTAACCCATGCGTATTATGTAATAGAGTATTTAAATTTGGCTATTTTTATCAAAAAGCATTAGAATTAGGTGCCGATTATATCGCTACAGGGCACTATGCCAGAATAGAAAACGGACGATTACTAATGAGTCTAGTAGATAACAAAGACCAATCTTACTTTTTATGTCAAATAAAAAAAGACATTCTTCCTAAAATATTATTTCCATTAAATGAATATCAAAATAAAGAACAAATACGCCAGCTAGCAAGAAAATATGATCTACCAGTAAGTGAAAAAAAAGACAGTCAAGAAGTCTGTTTCGTTCCAAATGATGACTACAAAACTTTTTTAAGGGAAAATGGAGAAGAAGAAAAAACAGGAAAAATTCTCCTAACAGACGGAACGGTATTAGGAACCCATAATGGCCTTTTTCAATATACAATCGGGCAAAGAAAAGGCTTAAATATATCTTATAAAGAACCTCTATATGTGGTGGCATTAGATACAAAAAATAATAATCTTATTGTAGGAACAAATAACGAACTATTCAATCACACACTAATTGCTGAAAATATAAATTATTTAGTAGAAAAAGAAGAATTTTTTAAAACAAAATTATATGCAAAAATTCGTTCTAGAGGAAATTTAGAAGAAATAGAAAGTATTTGTGAAGACAAAGGCAAAATAAAAATAGAGTTTAAAAATAGACTTAGAGCTATCACTCCTGGTCAATTAGTAGTCTTTTACAACGGGAATAAGGAATGTTTAGGGGGAGCTTACATCGAAAGGTAACCTAGATAAATTTCAAATATAAAAATGTGTCAATTTACACTTGATTATTATTGTTGATATGTCTATAATTATATTAGGAGGATAAATAAAGATGAAAGAATTAAACGCAGTATTAACAGAACTTGGTATTAGTAAAGTAAGGTTGGCCAAATATTTAGGTGTTTCAAGACAAATGCTATACAATTACTTAGCAATAGAAAACTTAAATGATTGGCCAAAAGAGAAAGCTGCTAAATTACTAAGTTTATTAAATATAGAAAATATTGATGAATTAAAAGCCTTAAAAATTAATGGAGAATATATTATAGGCGTAGAAAATAGATTAAAAGAAGGCGTAAAAGACTCTTCTAATAAGGATGTTATAGCTGATTTAAAAGGATTTAATAAAAAAGAACAAGAATTATTATCAGACATTATCAACTTATTAAAAGAAAAATTAGCAACAGATAAAACAAAAGATACATATAACACTTACTTATATCTATATCACTTTTTACAGTCAATGGAAACAACAGAAGAATTAAAATATATTTTAGCTTATATGTCTAAATCTTTAGGATTTACAGATCCTATGGAATTTACATTTAATAACGATAAACAATTTGTCTTTGAAAGTATTTTATTTAGTGCTATGACTTTATATAATAATGGGGGAGCATCAAAAAATAAGATTAGCGAAACTCATAAACGATTTGTTCAAGATATAGAACATAAGAAGGAAGAAAAATTATCAAGAACCCAAGAATTAAACTCTGCAAAAGTACAAGCATTAGCAGAATTAGGATATACAGAAATTAATGAAGATAATGCCAAAGAAGTCTTCGAAAAAATTGCAGAAATTCAATCAAGAAAAGTATAGATTCCTTTTAGGGAATCTTTTAATATATTATATATAAAGAGAGTAGGGGGAAGAGAAAGTTATGTCTTTACTATATTTATTATCTCTTGGAACAATTGTAATGATAGCTTTTATTTTGTACAGAAAATCCAAAAATGACACATTTAACCAAATGATTGTAATTGTCACACTCATAATATCTTTTTTGGGGATTACAGTCTTATACTTATATAGCAACAAATGGGATTCATTCTTTATAGATTTTTCTATCACCGTCATTAGTTCTTTACTAATCGGAGTAATCTTAGTATCCATTACATTAGGTGAAATCCAAAGAGCAGAAGAAAAAAACTCATTAAAAAACAAACAAGAACAACGCATCAATTGTTTACCATTAATAGCTTATGTAATAAAAGACTCACACAACAATATATTAAATATTCAAATAAAAAACATTGGCAATCAAGCAATCAGAAAATATAATATAATTATTAATAACCAAAACATTGTTCCAGATAAAATTCATAATTGTTTAGCAGTCAATGAAGAAAGAAACTTTAGTTGTAAAATAAATACAGATAATATAACTAAAGAATCCAAAACTATTACAATATATGTATATTATCAAGATATTGCATATAATAAATACCAGCAAAAAATAAATGTATTTTTTATACTAAACAATACAGGAAAAATGACAATAGATAAAATTATAGTAAATGACGAAAAACTAATTGAAGATAATTTTGAGAAGTTAACATAATATCAATTAATATAAGTTATTTTTGTTTTTTATATTGACTTCTTGACGTCATTATGTTATTATATACTTGTAATTGAAAGAGGGAATATTATGAAAGCTATGACAATTAGATTAAAAGATGATTTTTATAAATTAATTAAAAAGATATTAATTGATAAAGATATTTCTTTTCAACAATATGTTTTAGATTTGATTGAAAAGGATATTAATAAAGATAAGAGGAGTGATTAGTATATGAATACTTTATTAGAGTTTTTTCGTTCTAACTATGTAGTTTTTATTGTTGCTATTATATTTTACTTTGTTTGGAAATTTATAGTTTCTTTAGTTCGTGATGTTTCTCGAGCTGAAAAAAAATAACTAAAGAGGTGTTTTTTATTAAAGATTTTATTGTTTTTTTATTAACGGTGTGTATTTGGCTTTTTTCAGTTTTTTTGATTCGCAATACATACTTTCGTGATAGAAATAAATAAAAGAGGTTAATCCTCTTTTTTTTGTTCATTTTTATTTAGTATATTTAATAATATATTATTTTGTTCTAATAATATACTTTCAACATTTGAGATTCTTTTATTTATTTTTTTTAATTGATTGATAATTATAATCGGCGAAAATATTATAATTAAAGATATTGATATCATGATTATAATTATTATTGTTCCTGAAATACTTATTAATTCTAATGAGTTCTGATAATTATACATTTGTTTTCTCCTTTTTTTCTATTGTTATTATTAGATTTTCTTTTTTGGCTATTTCTAATAGTGTATTAACTGTCATTTTATTTCTTCCTAATTCATAGCTTTGAACTGTATCTTTACTTTTTCCTATTTCTTCTGCAAATTTTGATTGTGTTTTTTCGCTCCATTCTCTAATTATTTTTATTATTTCATTAGCTTTATAATTATTAGCAATTATTTTCATATGTCACCTCTTGACATTAATGTATTATAAATACGCTATGTTTTTTCATTTTACGTATTGACAATACGTATTTTATTTGTTATATTTTATTTGTGAACACGTATTAAAGCTACGTTTCACTTTTGAGCAAAAATGGGTTTTATGTGGAGGTCCAGACGACTATATAATATAGCTAAAATCAGTGATGTCGTTTGCATAAGACATTTAATATTTAGCAGTTAATCCTCGCTCAGTTTTATTTTTATGAAAGGAGGAAACTATATGGCAAAAGTAAAGATTGAGGCTTATATAGAAGAGAATGAATTCAAGAATGAAAAAGGTGAAGACGTAAAGTTCTTATCTTTAGTAATCCCTGTAACTGATACAGCAGAAAAACGTATCAAAGTTGAACAATTTGTTCTTCAATTAGCTAAAGATAGAGCAGAGAAGTCAGTAAATCCTTTTGGAATTAAGAAATAATGCGTATTTGTCACATAATCATATGGCTTAATTTGAATAACGGTCAGTATTATCACAAGTTTTATAAACATTTACTTTTCATCACTAAATATGAAGTAGGTTTTATAAATCAATATAATCATAAAGTTATAGATATTATTGACTTACAAGAATTTTATGCTAGACATAAATCACTAAAACGTCTATTAAAGAGATTAATCTCTTTTTTAGAAAATATATTAAAAAGATTATAGAAAGGGGTTTCTATGTTAAAAAGTTTATTTTCGTTAGGTGCAGTTGAAGTTAACTTAAGTTCTTTTATTACTTCATTGACAGGTTCTATTACACCAACCGACATTTTAACAGTATTAGCTAGTGTTGTTGGTATCGGTATGTCTTTCTTCCTAATGTGGTTAGGTGTTAGAAAAGCAATCGGTGCATTTACTAGTGCAGTACGTTCTGGTGATATTCGCCTATAATATCAAAATAATGTCAAAGCGAGGTGGAGGTAGGTTATTCTACCTCTTTTTATTTTAGGAGGTTTTTTATGAAAATTATTAAAAGATTATTTAATGAAGTTGATAGTTTGAGTTCTTCTGATTTGAAAAAATTATGTAAGTTTTTATTTGTTTTTAATATTATTAGTACTTTTAATATTTGTATTTTTATTCTATTTAGCTAGTGGAGGTTTTTAATTATGATATTAGATTTATTTTGTTTAGTTATTTGTCTTTGTTGTTTGGGGGTGACTTTAATTGATTAGTTATTCAGCTTGTAGGGTTTCTCTTAATCCTAAACGTGTTTTTAATTGGATTAGTTATAAACTTAACTTTATAAAAGAACATCCTAATTACTTTTATCCTGATGGACTTGTCGTATTCACAGGCCCACAGGGTAGTGGTAAAACTCTTTCAGCCGTTTGCTACGTCGAGAATTTATTGAAGATGTATCCTAAATCTTTGTTAGTTACTAATCTTTCTTTAGCAAATTATCCGTTTGATCATACGAGAGTTTTTCAATTTAATAATTCTGATGATTTATCTCGTTATTCAAATGGAGAATTTGGTGTTATTTATCTTATTGATGAGATTCAACTTTATTTTAACTCATTGCAAAGTAAAAATATTAATCCTGATGTAATGGTTCAAATATCTCAACAACGTAAACAAAGAAAACATATTGTTGCTACTAGTCAAGTATTTGGACGAATGGCTAAACCTTTAAGAGAGCAGTTTTCTAGTGTTCTTGTTTGTACTAATTTTTTTGGTTTTATTCAGTTTAATAAGTTAGTAGATAGAGATTGTATTGAAGACAATGATAATTCTACAACTTTAAAAGGTAAAGTTAAAAAAAGATTTATTTGGTGGCATAGTCCGAAAGACTATAAAAAGTATGATACTTATTATGTAATTCAGCAAAACAAGTTTGTTGCTGAAGAAGAAAAGAAGGTGGGAATTTATGGAACTGAATTATCAAGTTGTTATAGATCTAGTAACTAATATGATGTTAGTAGCTTTTCCTATAGCATTGATTTTTATGATTTGTCAAAAGACAATTGGTATTTTTGTGTCTTTTGTGTTCGGAAAGGAGATTACTTTTTAATGGAAACTAATGAAGTTATTGAACAAGAATTAACTGATATTGAAATTACTGCTCAAGAAGTTCAGGAATCTGCTGAAAACATTCAGTATGTTCCTACTAAAGAGGATTTTTATTTAACTCCATTTTTACTGTGCATTATAATTTTAATGCTTTTTCTTAAATGGTGTTTTCCTATGAAAGGCGGTCGTAATATATGATAAAAAAGACTTTATTTTCATTTGCTTTTTTATTTACTTTTTTCTTTCTTTTTATTCCTAATACTTTTGCTAAAACTACTGCTGATTATATGAAAGATAAAGATAAATATTCTCAATCATATAATCCTATCATTTATTCTAATTTAGATTTAACTGACAATTTTTTTAAATATAATAATCCTGTCTTTTATTTCGGTCAAAGGACTAATGATTTAGAGCTTAATTTTCCTGATTGGAAAGTTCATTATTCTTCTGGTGGTGTTTTAACCTATAAACCTGGTGCAACTCAAACTTTTCGAGCTAATAATGATAATATTGAATCTTTCGTTTATGGTATGGAATTAAGTCCTAACAAAGTTAAATTTGAGGCTAATAAAAAGTATGAGTTATTTATTATTGTTTCAACTACTGATGAAGTTGATTCTTATGAAGAAGTTACTTTTGATGATACAATTCAGTTTCTTAATGGCTCTAATATTCCTTATGAAACATCTTTCAATAGGTTTTACTTTTTAAAGGAAACTGGTGTAGAAGAAACTGGCTTTATTCATTATTGGTTTTGTTTTCAATTTGAATTTGCTAATGATGTTACTGGTCCTAAAATTGTTTTAGGCGACCAGTTTGACGCTTTTTCGGAAAATTCTATACATTACTTATCAAATAGAACTAATAAGAATATATTGTTCTCATATGCACAAATTAGATTTTTTAATGTTGATGAGTTTAGTAAAAGTTCGGGTATTATTCATGGTGGTGGAGGTATGACTTTTGATGGAGAACGAACTGATGATTCGAGCTTCGATGATGTTACTGGAGTATGCGATACTTTAGATATTACTTGTCATTTTAATAATTTGAAAGGTTGGTTAACCTTAATTGGTCGTAGAATTTCTAATGCTTTTGAGGAGTTTTTCACAAGTATTGTGGATAAAATTTCAGGAATTTTAAAAACTGCTTTTGTTCCTGATTTTGAAGAATTAAAATCAACTTTTTTTAATTTTCAATCCTTTTTAGAAAAGAAGTTAGGTTTCATCTATTTTCCAATTGATTTTACTATCGATTTTTTGGATAGGTTTATCAGTATGTCTAATACTAGTTCTAAAATAATTACTGTTCCTGATGTTACTTTAGGACCTTTTGGAACTATAATTCACGGCTTTCAATTTAATATTGCCCAATATTGGGAAAGTGGACCTTTTGCTCAAATTTATACGTTATATTTAATTTTTGTTCATGCGTTTATTGGATTTTGTTTATATAAGTTGTGCTTGAAGAAATATAACGAAATCGTGGGAGGTGTTTATTTTTGATTTTTTTAATTTTAATTCAAGGCCTTGTTAATCTTCAAATTTTCGTTTTTTCTTTATTGCCTGATTTACCTAATTTACCTGATTCGGTTATATCAGGAGTAAATTCTTTTTTAGATATTATCTTTGATAATGTCGGTATTTTGGGTTTGTTTATTCCTATTAATACAGTAAAGATTGTTGTTCCTCTCGTGATTGCAATCGCTAATTTTGATAGAATTTACAAATTGGTTATGTGGGTTATTCGAAAAATCCCATTCTTGAAAATTAGTTAATAGCAATGGCCAGAGAGAGCGAATTGTCAATTCGCTCTCGGGTGGCTATTAATATGGGAGTTTGAGGGATAGTGTCCCTCAATAGCTTATAGTTGCATTTGGAGGTCATATGAATTTTGAAAAAGAATATGATTCATCTTTTTTATCTAAAGTTATTGAATATAATCATCAACGTTACATAGCTTATAAGAATAATTTACCATTTGTTGAGAATAAAGACTTTGAAAAGGTCTTACAAGCTCGTTATCAAAAGGTTAGTCGTATTAAGCGAAGATTAATATATTTATTGAGTAGAAGTAGTTATATTTGGTTTTGTACTTTTACTTTTGATAATAATTATATTAATAAATGTACTAGAACTAAAAGAGATTTGATTAAGTCTGTTATTAATACACATGATTTTAAGTATATATTAAATATTGATTATGGTAAGACTACTGAACGTGAACATTATCATTGTGTTCTTGGTACGGACTGGAATTTTGATGTTAATCAATTTATTCAAAGCGAATATCCATGTTTTTGTTTAGCTATTCCCGTGAAAGTAGGGGAGAGTGATTTTAATCGATTATCTAAATATATTAATAAATTAACTAATCATTGTATTAAAGCTACAACTAAACGTCAAAGGATTCTTTATAATTTTAAAGGTTATGATAATTTTTGTCCTACTTATAAAGATGTAAAACTAGCTTTTATGTTAGATTATATTAAATTTTTTGGTAATGAAGATGTCAGCCTACTTGATAAGGCTGACATAACTGGAAAAAATGAGGTGATTTTATGATATTTTATTATGTTTTGAATGGTTTACTTGGTGCTTTAGGTAATGTTTCGTTATTTCTTTTATTTTTACCTGGTTTTTTTATTATTCGTTATATTTTAGATAGTGATGATAGAAGTTAACATAATATCAAATAAAAATACTGAAAATTAAAAGAGGTTAATCCTCTTTTTTTTGTTCATTTTTATTTATTGTTTTTAATAATATTTCATTTTGTTTTAATAATAAGTTTTCTATTCTTTGTACTTTTTTTGATATTGCTGTAAATCCTATAACAATAATTGCTGGTAATATTGCATAAAATACGACTATTAATTCTATTATTTTTGAATTTTCTTTTAAAATTTTTATCATTTTATCTCCTTTTATTTTCTAATAAATTTTATTATATCTTTATCTTTTATCTTTAATATTTTTATCAGTTTTCTAAAAAGTTCTAAACTAGGTTCATTTTCTCCTTTTTCTATTCTTTGTAAATGTCTTGTTGATATTTGTAACATTTCTGCTAAACTTTCTTGTGTGTATTTATTTTCTATTCTATATTCTTTAAACATATTACCACCTAGACATATTATGTCATTTTTATTTTTTTCTTGACACGGTGTTATATGTCGTGTATATTAATTTTAACGACATATTATGTCGCAATTTTATGAAAGGAGGAAACTATATGGCAAAAGTAAAGATTGAGGCTTATATAGAAGAGAATGAATTCAAGAATGAAAAAGGTGAAGACGTAAAGTTCTTATCTTTAGTAATCCCTGTAACTGATACAGCAGAAAAACGTATCAAAGTTGAACAATTTGTTCTTCAATTAGCTAAAGATAGAGCAGAGAAGTCAGTAAATCCTTTTGGAATTAAGAAATAATGCGTATTTGTCACATAATCATATGGCTTAATTTGAATAACGGTCAGTATTATCACAAGTTTTATAAACATTTACTTTTCATCACTAAATATGAAGTAGGTTTTATAAATCAATATAATCATAAAGTTATAGATATTATTGACTTACAAGAATTTTATGCTAGACATAAATCACTAAAACGTCTATTAAAGAGATTAATCTCTTTTTTAGAAAATATATTAAAAAAATTGTAGAAAGGAGTTTTCTATGTTAAGAAGTTTGTTATCTTTAGGTGCAGTTGAAGTTGATTTAAGTTCTTTTATTACTTCGTTGACAGGTTCAATTACTCCTGCTGATATTTTAACTGTTTTAGGTTCTGTTGTTGGTGTAGGTATGGCATTCTTTCTAATGTGGTTAGGTGTTAGAAAAGCTATTCTTGCGTTTACAAGTGCAGTTCGTAGCGGTAAGATTCGCTTATAATATAAAAATGTCAAAGCGAGGTGGAGGTAGGTTATTCTACCTCTTTTTATTTTAGGAGGTTTTTAATTATGATATTAGATTTATTTTGTTTAGTTATTTGTCTTTGTTGTTTGGGGGTGGCTTCAATTGATTAGTTATTCAGCTTGTAAAGTTTCTTTAAATCCTAAAAGGATTGTTAAATGGCTAAGTTATAAGATAAGATTTGCTCGTGAGCATCCTAATTACTTTTTGCCAGATGGATTAGTAGTTTTTACAGGCCCACAGGGAAGTGGCAAGACACTATCAGCCGTTAGTTATGTAGAAAATCTTTTAGAGATGTATCCTAAAGCTTTGTTAGTTACTAATCTTTCTTTATCAAATTATCCATTTGATCATAAGAGAGTTTTTCAATTTTATAATTCTGATGATTTATCTCGTTATTCGAATGGAGAATTTGGAGTTATTTATCTTATAGACGAGATACAACTTTACTTTAATTCTTTACAAAGTAAGAATATTAACATTGATGTTATGACTCAAATTTCACAACAAAGAAAGCAAAGAAAACATATTGTTGCTACTAGTCAAGTTTTTGGTCGTATGGCTAAACCTTTGAGAGAGCAATTTTCTAGTGTTCTTGTTTGCAACAATTTGTTTGGTTTTGTTCAGTTTAATAAATTAGTCGATAGGGATTGCATAGAGGATAATGATAACTCTACGAGCTTAAAGGGTAAAGTAAAAAAGAAGTTTATTTGGTTTCATAGTCCTAGCGACTATAAAAAGTATGATACTTACTATGTGATTCAGCAAAATAACTTCGTTGCTGAAGAAGAAAGGAGGATAGGTATCTATGGAAGTGAATTATCAAATTGTCGTTGATTTGGTTTGTAATTTAATGTTAGTTGCATTTCCTATAGCTTTAATTTTTATGATTGTTCAAAAAACCGTTGGTATTTTTGTATCTTTTGTTTTTGGTAAGGAGGTTACTTTCTAATGGAAAATAGTGAAATTATTGAAGAACAACCTTTAAATACTGAAATTCAAGCTCAAGAAGTGCAAGAAACACCTCAAGACACTCAATTCTATCCTACTAGAGAAGAGTTTTACCTTACGCCTTTTTTACTTTGTATCATCATTCTAATGTTGTTTTTGAAGTGGTGTTTTCCTATGAAAGGAGGAAAAAATTTATGATAAAAAAGACTTTATTTTCATTTGTTTTTTTATTTACTTTTTTCTTTCTTTTTATTCCTAATACTTTTGCAAAGACTACTGCTGATTATATGAAAGACAAAGATAAATATTCTCAATCATATAATCCTATCATTTATTCTAATTTAGATTTAACTGACAATTTTTTTAAATATAATAATCCTGTCTTTTATTTCGGTCAAAGGACTAATGATTTAGAGCTTAATTTTCCTGATTGGAAAGTTCATTATTCTTCTGGTGGTGTTTTAACCTATAAACCTGGTGCAACTCAAACTTTTCGAGCTAATAATGATAATATTGAATCTTTCGTTTATGGTATGGAATTAAGTCCTAACAAAGTTAAATTTGAGGCTAATAAAAAGTATGAGTTATTTATTATTGTTTCAACTACTGATGAAGTTGATTCTTATGAAGAAGTTACTTTTGATGATACAATTCAGTTTCTTAATGGCTCTAATATTCCTTATGAAACATCTTTCAATAGGTTTTACTTTTTAAAGGAAACTGGTGTAGAAGAAACTGGCTTTATTCATTATTGGTTTTGTTTTCAATTTGAATTTGCTAATGATGTTACTGGTCCTAAAATTGTTTTAGGCGACCAGTTTGACGCTTTTTCGGAAAATTCTATACATTACTTATCAAATAGAACTAATAAGAATATATTGTTCTCATATGCACAAATTAGATTTTTTAATGTTGATGAGTTTAGTAAAAGTTCGGGTATTATTCATGGTGGTGGAGGTATGACTTTTGACGGAGAACGAACTGATGATTCAAGCTTCGATGATGTTACAGGAGTATGTGATACTTTAGACCTTACTTGTCATTTTAACAATTTAAAAAGTTGGTTGACTATTATTGGACGTAGAATTTCTAATGCTTTTGAGGAGTTTTTCACAACTATTGTTGATAAAATTTCCGAACTTTTTAAAGTTAGTTTTGTTCCTGACTCTGACTTTTTAGTTACTCAATTTCAAGGATTTCTTGCTTTCCTTGATTCTAAATTAGGTTTTTTGGCTTTTCCTTTCGAATTTGGAATTAATATTCTTAATAAATTCTTAAATATTAGTAATGTTCCCGTTAAAACAATTACTGTTCCAGATATTAATATTGGTTCTTTTGGTACTTTGATTCATGGTTTTACTTTTAATATTGCTGAATATTGGGAAAAACCACCTTTTAAACAGTTTTATGATATTTATTTAATATTTGTTCATGCTTTTATTGTTTTTGGTCTTTATAACTTATGTTTGAAAAAATATAACGAAATTACAGGAGGTAGTAGCTCATGATTGTACACGATTTTGTTAGAGTTTTGATTATGGGGCTTCAAGCTATTCTTAATTTATTGCCTGACATTCCTGATTTACCACCGAATTTAGTTGATGGAGCTTATGCTTTTATTGATTTAATCTTTGATAATATTGGTTTGCTTGGTTTATTTATACCAATCTCAACTATTAAAGTTGTAGTTCCTCTTATCATTGTTATCATAAATTTCGATAGGTTTTATAGAATCGTTATTTGGGCTTTAAAAAAGATACCAATCTTTGGTATAGAGGCTTAATATTCACTACCCAGAGAGTGCGAATTGTCAATTCGCTCTCGGGTGGGTAGTATATGGGAGTTTGAGGGATAGTGTCCCTCAATACTTTATAACTGCATTTGGAGGTTATATGAATTTTGAAAAAGAATATGATTCATCTTTTTTATCTAAAGTTATTGAATATAATCATCAACGTTACATAGCTTATAAGAATAATTTACCATTTGTTGAGAATAAAGACTTTGAAAAGGTCTTACAAGCTCGTTATCAAAAGGTTAGTCGTATTAAGCGAAGATTAATATATTTATTGAGTAGAAGTAGTTATATTTGGTTTTGTACTTTTACTTTTGATGATAATTATATTAATAAATGTACTAGAACTAAAAGAGACTTGATTAAGTCTGTTATTAATACACATGATTTTAAGTATATATTAAATATTGATTATGGTAAAACTACTGAGCGAGAACATTATCATTGTGTTCTTGGTACTGATTGGAATTTTGATGTTAATCAATTTATTCAAAGTGAATATCCATGTTTTTGTTTAGCGATTCCTGTGAAAGTAGGGGAGAGTGATTTTAATCGATTATCTAAATATATTAATAAATTAACTAATCATTGCATTAAAGCTACAACTAAACGTCAAAGGATTCTTTATAACTTTAAAGGTTATGATAATTTTTGTCCTACTTATAAAGATGTAAAACTAGCTTTTATGTTAGATTATATTAAACTTTTTGGTAATGAAGATGTCAGCCTACTTGATAAGGCTGACATAACTGGAAAAAATGAGGTGATTTTATGATATTTTATTATGTTTTGAATGGTTTACTTGGTGCTTTAGGTAATGTTTCGTTATTTCTTTTATTTTTACCTGGTTTTTTTATTATTCGTTATATTTTAGATAGTGATGATAGAAGTTAACATAATATCAATTATAGGAAGTTAGCTCAAAAATAAGTTTTAAAACAATTTTAAGTTTGCTTTAGATTTAAAATAATAATCTTTTAATATAACAGACATGAATTAATAAATTCCGCTCTATAAAGTAATTATAATGTAAATTTTATCATTTATAAAAATAGAATTTTAATATTATCTATAATTTGAAAAAATCTCTTTATGCTTTATATTCAAATATTCATATAAATTACTTACCAACTAATACTGAATTACTTACTTATTAACTATTCATTAATTATATAATAACACATATAAATATAATTTATACTGATATGATATATACTCTTACTTATATTTATACTTCTATTTACCTATATAATATAAAATGGTCTAAAATAAATCGAGATGCATAATTGTCCATCTTTTTTAATTTTGATTCATTTTAGATAACATCTTATTATGTGAATAAATCATATATCCTTGGTAAATAATAATATTGTAGGAGGATAAAAATGAATAAAGGAAAAATTAAATGTGATGTAGAAACTTGTAAACACAACAATTGTGAAGAAGGTTGTTGTAAATTAGAAGAAATAAAAATCAGTTGTACTTGCAATAATGATTGCTGTAAAAAAACAGAAGAAACTATCTGTCAAAGCTTTAAAAAAGCAAAGTAGGGGGACAAAAAAGAACCTAATATTTATTATAGGTTCTTTTTTATATAATTCCCCTACTTTTTTCACAAAATAGAAAAATATTTTTTAAATTATATCACTCTACTCTAATTCATTTAGGATACTTTTACCAACTATTGGCATTTCCACATCAAAATTATCAGCAATAGTTGCTCCAATATTAGCAAGCGTGTCAAATGATTCTAATCTTTTAGGGTTTAAAAAATCTCTACTATACATAATAACCGGAACATTCTCTCTAGTATGATCATTACCTGGAAAAGTAGGATCATTGCCATGATCAGCCGTAATAATTAACAAATCTCCCATATCCAACTTATTTAAAATAATCGGAATTTCAACATCTAATTCTTCTAAAGCTTTCCCATAGCCCTCAACATCTCTTGTATGACCATATACACTATCAAAATCAGATAAATTAACCATGCAAAGCCCGGTAAAATTTTTATCGATAATATCTGTAAATTTGTTAATAGCTTCCATATTATTATTTGCTTTCATTTGTTTATTAATACCTTGTCCATCAAAAATATCATTAATTTTACCAATTCCAATTACATTATATTTATGCTCAACTAAACTATCTAAAGCACTTTTTTGTGGAGGTTTAACAGAATAATCACGCCTAGCACTATGGATAAACTTATAATGCCCTGAAGCACCAGTAAATGGTCTAGCAATAACTCGCCCTACTCTCCATTCATCTTTTAAAGTTAAAGCTCTTATTCTTTCGCAATATTCATAAAGTGTTGAAATTGGGATACAATCTTCATGAGCGGCAACCTGTAAATCAGAATCAGCTGAAGTATATATAATTAAAGCTCCATAATTCTGTTGACGATCACCAAGTTCAGCCAATATAGAATCATCCTGACAACACTTATTGCCAATCACTCTACGACCAGTAACTTGTTCAATTCCATTTAAAATATCAAAAGTAAACCCTTGATTAAAAGTCTTAAAAGGAATATCATTCAAAATTCCCATCATTTCATAATGACCATTTAAACTATCCTTTCCAGCATTTTTAGGTCTTGCTATAGTATAATAAGCTTCTACGTTAGTATTATCATTCATATTTAAAGTATCTAAAAAACCAATCTTTTTTAAATTAGGAATAAATAAATCGTATTGGTCTTTCACATGTCCTAAAGTATTAGCACCAACATCTTGATAATTAATAGCATCATTGGCTTCACCAACACCTAAAGAGTCTAAAACCATTAAAAATATACGTTTAAATTTCATTTCTTTCATTCTCCTTTATGTTCTCTAGGATGATATTTTTTGTAATCCTCAGCAACTTTTTCATCACTCACATGAGTATAAATTTTAGTAGTAGAAATATCAGCATGTCCAAGCATTTCCTGTATACTCCTCAAATCGGCTCCATGGCTTAGTAAGTGAGTGGCAAAACTATGTCTCAACGTATGAGGAGAAACATCTGGATTCAATCCCTTATCCATTAACAATTGTTTAAGTATCTTAAAAAAACCTTGTCTAGTAATCTGCTTACCATGATTATTTAAAAACAAACTATCTTCTTGACGATTATTTTTGATAAGCGCTCCACGATGTTCCAAATATAATTTTAAATAATAAATCCCATACTCACCAATAGGAATTTCTCTTTCTTTTCTACCTTTTCCCATAATACGAATAATACCAGATTCTAAATCAATCTGATTCATATTTAAACTGACCAATTCACTCACTCGAAGCCCTGCCCCATACATCAATTCTAACATAGCTTTATTGCGATAGTCAAATGGCGTAGCAAGAGAAACATTAAGAAGTAAATCCACTTCTTCAACACTTAAAGTACGAGGTAGTCTTTTTTTGAGTTTAGGTCGAGAAATAAATAAACTAACATCATCTTTAACAATATTTTCTTTTATTAAATATTTATGAAAATTTTTAATTACAGTCAAATTATGAGCAACGGTACTAGTGCTTTCATTAATACCTCGTTCTTTTAAAAAAACTTTAATATCTTCACTACTAATAGACTTAACATTATAAACCCCTCTAGAGTTTAAAAAACGTAAATAGATATCCAAATCATTCTGATAAGATTTAATGCTATGATCACTGAGTCCCTTTTCAAAAAGGGAAAATTGTATAAAATCAGTAATTGCTTCTTCTATTTTCATAGTACCACCTAATAATAAGTATAAGCTAAAGCGTTAAAAAAAACAACTGAGTCCATTTGAAAAGCAAGCAAATTTATTATATAATAATAAAATAGTTATTAAATATTTAATAATTTTCAAAAATAAAGATGGTGATAAAATGAACAAACCCCTAGCTTTAAAATTAGCTCCTACTACTCTATCTGAGGTCATTGGTCAAAAACATTTATTAGGGAAAGGAAAAATTTTAACAAATCTAGTAAAAAATAAAAAATTATTTTCCATGATTTTATATGGGAAACCAGGTATTGGGAAAACCTCTATTGCCAATGCAATCGTAAACGATTTAGGGGAAAGATATCGTTTTTTAAATGCTACAGTAAATACTAAAAAAGATTTAGATATTGTAATAGAAGAAGCAAAAATGTATGATGGAATAATTTTAATCATGGATGAAATTCATAGGTTAAATAAAGACAAACAAGATATTTTACTACCACAATTAGAAAGCGGTTTAATTACTTTAATCGGCATGACCACTTCAAATCCTTATCACGCTATCAATCCAGCAATTCGTAGCAGATGTCAACTATTTGAACTAAAAGAATTAGAAGTAAACGATATTATCGAGGGCTTAAAAAAAGCTATAAAACACCCCGATTTAAAAGAAATAGAAATAGATGATAAAAGTATCGAACTTATCGCAAAACTATCAGGAAATGACTTAAGATACGCATACAACTTATTAGAAGTTGCATATTACTCTACTGATGATAAAAAAATTACAGAAGAGACAATAAAGAAAATAAATAATAAGCCTGTATTTTTTTCAGATAAAAATGGTGAAGGTCACTATGATGTATTAAGTGGCTTGCAAAAATCAATTCGTGGAAGTGATGTAGATGCCGCTCTACACTATCTAGGGAGATTGGTAGTAGAAGGAGATTTAGACTCAATTTATAGAAGATTATCAGTAATTGCCTACGAAGATATAGGCCTAGCAAACCCAGCGATAGGCCCTAGATTAGACGCTGCAATTAATGCTGCAGAAAGAACTGGACTTCCAGAAGCCAGAATTCCATTAGGAACCATTGTAACAGAAATGGCTCTATCCCCAAAAAGTAACACCGCTCACATCGCTTTTGATGAAGCAATCTCTGATATAGAAAAAGGTAACGTAGGGACAATTCCTAAACATATAAAAACAAATTCTCCTGACTACAAATATCCTCACGACTATAAGGGAGCCTATGTACAACAACAATATCTACCAGATAAACTAAAAAATAAAAAATATTATCATCCCAAAGATATTGGTTACGAAAAAAACATAAAAGACGTTTATGAACGTTTAGAAAAATTAAAAAATCAAGGAAATTAATCCTTGATTTTTTTATACAATTATTTAGATTTTAATACTGCAAAAAGACTAGTAATAATGGATACAGCTAAATACAATATAATATTGATAAAAAATAACGGTATGGAAAAAGCAAGATCACGAAAGAAATAAAAATAAGTAGCTAAAAAAATAATAGATCTAATAATAATAGTAAATATACATATCACAACAAATTTATTTAAGAAATTCTTCTTATTAGACTGTCTCAATAACAAAAATTCTAAAGAATGATCTTTATTATTCGTAAAAAATGTATATGTAATATAAACATGACAAGATATTTGAAATAGCACCCACAATATCTTAACACCATCAAAATAAGGAGGAATACCAACTAACTTTGTAAAAGAAAAAATATCCATAGGTAACATTACTATATATAGAAGAATCATAAAGTATAAAAATAGGTAAACAATAAACAGTAAGAAATATTGTTTTTTTATTGCTTCAAACAAACTAAAAAAATTATACTTCACCTTTTCTGACTTCCCCTGCATCAAAATAATAAATATAATCCGATAAATTATCCAAATCTTCTTTTATATGAGTAGATATAATGATAAGTTTTCCTTTTTTCTTTTCTTCTTTTAAAATCTTACTTATTTTTGTAACACTATTAGCTTCTATCCCATTAAATGGTTCATCCAAAATAATTATATCTGGATCTTCCATTAATACTTGAGCAATTCCTAATTTTTGTTTCATTCCTAATGAATATTCAGAGTATTTTTTATCTTTTTCTTCATATAGATTAACATTTTTTAATGTTTCTTCTATTTCTGCTTTACCAATTTTATTTTGAATTTTAGCTAACAACTCTAAATTCTCATAACCGGTTAATCCTGGAAAGAAGTTTGGCTTTTCAATTAAAGCTCTCATATTTAACAAACATAAATTATCTTTATCATACTTTTTATCATCAAACAAAATTTTTCCACTACTAGGCTTATAAAGACCACATAAGATTTTTAAAAAGATACTTTTACCAGCTCCATTTCTACCACTTAACCCATATATATGCCCACTTTCAAAAGAAGCATTAACATCTTTTAAAACCAAATTATTTCTAAACTTTTTACTAATATTTTTAACTTCTATTTTCATAATTCCTCCTAATTATTAGCCTCACATGATATTACAAATTTCTCTTTATTTCGGTAAGCCAAATAAACTCCTAAAAAAGATAAAAGAAGAAAACTAATATTTACAATAAATAATGCCGGAATACCAAACAAATCATTAAATCCAAAGATATCCATAATATTAAATATCATTCCAAGCTCTGTATGAAATACTCTCTGTAAAATAAGTACTCTAACAACTGTCTCCAAAAATATTTCAATTGAAAAAAATACAATATAAGATAAAATAATACAAGGAATAAGTTTCTTTTGAAATCTCGCTACAATTAAAGAAATATTTACATAAATTGTAGATACAATTAAAACATTTAATAAGTAAAGAAAAATAAACAAAGGCGGATAATAAATTAACTTTGTACTCCACCTCATACCATAAGCAATAGAATATTCTGGAGTAAGTGTATACGTAAATAATAAAGGAAGCATCAATATAATAGCAAGCACTGGTAATATCCAAAGATATTTATAAGCAGTAAACAACATTTTTTTAATAAAACATTTATAACTTTCTCGTAAATTAGTATTCAAAATATATTTATTTTTTAACATTTTGCAAATTTGAATCATTGGAGGAATAATAACAATTAAAAATAGAAAATAACCAAATGATTGTACATGCCATATTAATACTTCTGAAAATTCAGAATAAAAATCTCGTTCAATCACTCTATTCGTAAGTATTTCATGGCAAAATTTCTTTTCTCCTTCATCTATAATTGTTTTTGTCTGGCATCGTTCTATATAATTATTTCTAGTTTCATCTATTTCTTGATTAGTTTTTATAACCTGATAATCTCCATAAAGAAAAATAGCTCCAAATACCACCAAAATTACTATTACAACAGTATTACGTTTCAAAAATTTTTTCATAACACACCTCATATTAAAGTAAAGAGTTTACAGAACAATTATTTTAATAAGTCCAAGTAAAAGATACTGTAGAAGGCAAAGCTGTAGGACCTACTCGTTTTATCATCACATAATATCTTCCAGGAGACATATCAGTATCCCCAGGAAAATAACCTGTCTGGTTCATTTTCAAACGCAATCTACCTTCAGTTTTACCTGTTGATTCATTGTACAATTCAAAATCGAATTCACACTTAGGGTAAGGATCCGTCATTGGAGTATACGCATTTCTAATTTTAATTTTTTGTCCATCCCAACTTGTTTTATTAACAGAATTTGATCTTGTCCATGATAAAGGACTAATATTATAATATACCATATCAATAGTTGCAGCATCTACTGAACAAGGAATAACTATAATTCCTAATGCAATTGCTAGAGTTAATCCAAACTTTTTAAAATTCTTCATAAAAATTCCTCCACATACTAATTTAAATAAAATCTTAAACTATAAACTCTTTACAATTACATTATATTATTACAAAAACTAAATTTTTAAAAATCCCATGAATGATACTTCTAGCTACCACAAGCAGTATACTAACTACTCTTCTATATTCATTCTATCACAAAAAGAAATAAAGGAAAGCATAAAAAAAGTTCATTTGCAAAACAATTTGTTAAATGAACTAAAATATTTATGAATTTTCTAAAATAAATAATTCTATCAAAAAATTACCATCAACATCGCTAGATTTAATTTTTAAATCCATATCAGCAAGTTTTTTTAATATATCCCGTAATTCTTTTTCACTATAATATTTAGTAAGTTCTCTAGTTTTTTGAACTCTATATGACTTTTCTCCTAAAATATCAGCAATTTCTTGATTTAGCTTGGTTCTTTTTTCAAGTATTTTAACTTGATACATTATTAAAAACTGACTAGCAAGTAATCCTATTAAAGGTATAGCATCAATAGAATACTCTTCTAATTCATGATACTTATCTAGAGCACCTTTTTTATCTTTTGAAGCAAGAGCTCTAACAAATTCAAACGTCAAATCCCTTGGTTCTCCCAACTTTTTAATAACAAGCTCATCTATATCATGAAGAGCTATTTTTTTAGTATCCATTCGATATAATTTTAGCTTTTCACATTCTTGATGAAGTCTGCCGATATCTTCTAAAGTATAACTAACCAAAGCTTTAATAACCCCATTTTCCAATGAATACCCTTGTAATTCTTTTTTTACATAATCCACTGCATTAGTAGTAAGGTTAATATATTCTAGATTCTTTTTTAACTCTTTAGTAATTCTCTTAGTGTTATTTAATTTTCTAGCCGTTATAATAACTAAAATAGTATCTAAAGAATTTTTTAAATATCTAAAAAGATGTTCGATTTCTTTTTCATTACCATCAGAAGGTAAAGATTCAATATTAGAAATAATAATAACTTTCTTCTCTGAAAACAATCCATAAGTATCTAAATCTTCCAAAGCATTAGATAGAGGAACTTCTTCCATGTCATAGGAATGAATAGGACTATCTTTAAAACTACATTTATCGATTAATTCCTCTATCTTCCTAGAAACTAAATAATTATCTTCACTTTCTAATAAATAATTATTCTTCATTTTTTAACACTTTCTCAATATGAGTATAAATCTTTGGCAAAGCATCTTTTGTTTTACCACCACCCTGAGCGAATGTTGGACTACCTCCACCATTACCCAAAGAAGACACTGCTGCATCTTTAACAATCAAACCACTATTAACATGACAACTACTACGAGCTAAGAAATTAATACTTCCATCTTCTTTAATATTAGCAAAGAAAACAAAACCAGTACCCATCTCATCAATCATCGCATCAGCAACACTCTTAAGCAAGCTAATATCTTTATTCTCAACAGTCATAAGAAGTCCAAATGTACCATTGTAATCTTTAATATGCTCGCGATAAATATCTAAATTAGAAAGAACTTGTTTTTCGCGCAAATCGCGATATTTTTTCTCTAAATCACGCATTTCACTTTGAACATACTGTAATTCATTACGGTTAAAAATAATATCCTTATAAGACTCCGGCTTATCATGATTAATATCGACATCAAACTCTAAATGAATTCCTACACCTTTAGCTTCTTCAATAATCTCTTTTGCCTTAATAAGCAATTTAATCATCTCATCGTTATAAGGTTTAATAATATTAAACAAAGTATCTTCAACTTTATTACCAGTAGTCGCTTCAATTCTATATAAATTACTTCCTTTAGATTCGTACGAATAGATAGCAAAACGTTGAATATCTTTAGTGTTAGTAGCATGCGTACCTCCACAAAGTTCTATAGACTTTCCAATTTTAACAACTCTAACGATATCTCCATATTTTTCATTAAATAATGCCATAGCTCCAATTTGTTTAGCTTTATCAATTGGCATAACTTCTGTCGAAATGATGATATGTTTATTAATCATTTCGTTAACAAAATTCTCAACCTCTATAATTTTATCATCAGTCATTTTACCAGCATAAGTAAAATCGAAACGAAGTTTATCACCATCTACATAACTTCCTGCTTGTCTAATTTGACTAGAAACACATTGTTGTAGAGCATATTGCAACATATGAACGCTAGAGTGATTGCATTCTGTTCTCTTACGACGATCTTTATCAAGAACAATTTCACATTCGTCATTAGCACTAATATAGCCATCTAATAATTTTACTTTATGAATATGTTGTCCATTAGGCGCTTTAAAACAATCAAGTAGACGTGCTTTAAAGTTTTTACCAATAATCATACCAGTATCGCTAACCTGTCCACCAGACTCAGCATAACAACAAGTTCTCTTTAAAGCAATATAACAATCATGATCAATTCTATCAACAATTGTATCCTTAGAAAAAATTGCTAAAACATTAGTTTTTAAACGATAAATACCATAAACAAATTGACTATCTTCTTTAAAATCTAACAATACTTTCTTTTGACTAGCCATAGCAGACTTATTTTTGGCATTCTTTTTAGCCAATTCTTTTTGAATACTCATGTATTTATCAAATTCTTCTTTAGAAACCTTATATCCCAATTCAGATAAATATTCTTCAGTAAGTTCAAACGGAAAACCATAAGTATCATATAACTTAAATGCATCTTCTCCACTAATAGTTCCATCAAGAGACTCTGCAACTAACTCTTTCAAGCGTCGTTCCCCAGCTTCTAATGTTTTTAAGAATAATTTTTCTTCTTCTAAAACCAAAGTCTCAACAACAACCCATTTTTCCGTTAAATAAGGATAAGCCTCTTTCATAGTTTCAACAACTTCAGAAACCAACTTATATAGAAAAGGCCCTTCTAATCCCAAATTCTTACCATAGCGAACGCTACGACGTAAAAGCCTACGAAGTACATAACCACGACCATTATTATCAAAAAAAGCCCCGTCAGCTAATGCAAAAGTAATAGCTCTAATATGATCAGCAATAATCTTGAACTCTTTTTGTCCATCATAATCAAAACCAACTAACTGTTCAATATGCTTAATGATCGGTTGAAATAAATCTGTTTCAAAATTACTATCTACATTTTGAAACATACAACACCATCTTTCAAGGCCAGCACCAGTATCTATATTTTTACTTGGTAATTCCTTATATTCATTTCTAGGAACTCCAGCCTTAGAATTGTACTGACTAAAAACATTATTCCAAATCTCAACAAATCTTTCTTGTTCTTCATCCTTTTTAAACTTTTCTAAAGCATCATGATTAGGATCATATTTTTCTCCACGGTCAAAGAAGATTTCGGAATCTGGACCACATGGACCTTCACCAATCTCCCAGAAATTCTCTTCTAATTTTACTAAATGACTCTCATCAAGGCCAACTTCAATCCATTTTTGATATGCTTCATGATCATCTGGATAAACAGTAACATAAAGTAAATCTTTTGGGATAGCAAACCATTCATCACCAGTTAATAATTCAAAAGCATATTCAATTGCTTGCTCTTTAAAATAATCACCAATAGAAAAATTGCCCATCATCTCAAAAAATGTTTGATGACGTTTTGTAATACCAACATTTTCAATATCGTTGGTACGAATACATTTTTGAATATTAACAAGCCTACGACACTGAGGTACTTCTCTTCCATCAAAATATTTTTTTAAAGGTGTAACACCTGCATTAATCCATAATAAACTATCATCATTAATAGGAACAAGTGACGCACTTTCTACTTTTTTATGTCCTTTACTTTCAAAAAAACGAAACCAAGTATTTCGAATATCATCATGACTCATATATTTCATACTACATCTCTCCCTCTTGTTTTTCAATATCTTCTAGTATTTCTATTAACCTCTTTTTATAATTTTCTAAACTTCCATTATTAAATAAGAAATAGTCTGCATAAGCAATAGGACCTCCCTTAGCTAAATTCTCAATTTCAGTTATATCGCGATAAATAATATTTTCTAGAGAAAAAGGTCTATCT
Organism: uncultured Bacilli bacterium; assembly: GCA_944371955.1. Classification (GTDB taxonomy): domain Bacteria; phylum Bacillota_I; class Bacilli_A; order RF39; family UBA660; genus Faecimonas. Next base: position 3,381 of record CALVYB010000011.1, on the reverse strand, counting down.
ACACGATTACCAACACGCTCATACCGTAACTTTTTATCAACAACAACACAAACAAGTTTAAGTTCTGGAAATCGTTCAATCAAATATTTATACTCATACCAAGAATATAACCCGTCCAAAACAACATTTCCATTCTTCAAAGCTTCTCTTATATCAGGTTCCAAAAACTTAGCATAACATTCTGGTCCATATTCACGTCTTAAATTTTCACGAAATTCTTTTTCGCTTTTACCATCAGATGTTATTTCGAGACCAGCTTCAGCCATAAGTTTATAAGTAATTCCACCAAAATATAATTTAGTCCAACCCTTATTTTCTAAATATTCTGTAGCAACACTTTTGCCACTTCCACTCATTCCAACAACTGCAACTAATTTATTCATACAATCTCGTTTCCTCCTTGATTTTCTAATGCCATGATCTTATCAGCTTCTGAAAATAGTCTTTCTTTAGAAGTATTACGAACGATGTAATCATAACTCTTATACTGTTCCATTTCTGTTTCGGTAACATGCATCTTTTCAGAATCACTAAGTTTATTATCATAATTTTCACGAATAACATGAACAATCTTAATTTCCGGAAACCTCTTTTTCAGCTCTTCAAATTCAAATAAAAGTCTGCCATCTGTAATGATAAACACATCAAAAAAATTTTTTAAAATATCTATATCTTCAGAAAGCCTATCAATTAAAAAACATTTCTTTCCCAATTTCTTTTGGATAATTTCTATTCCCATTTCCTGCAAAAATTCTCGAGGTTTTTCCGCCATATTTCCATTCCAACTAAAATAATTCTTCGCATATTCATACAAAGGAGTAGTAATATGTAAAATACAAGCATTATGTCCTTGAAAATCATACTGTGTTTTCATATATTTCCCCAATAAATCTTTACCAGAACCCGCCTTACCAGCCAACAAATATATTTTCATAAATCCTCCTTAATACAAATAAAAGACCTAACTAGGAGTGCATAAGCACGGTACCATCCTAGTTTGGTCTTAATTACAATAACGGCCTAACCGATAAAACTCATAAAGTTGCTTCTTAAAGAGAAAATAAATCATTTGCACCAACCATGATTTCTCTAAATATTTTTACTCTTTAATACTTATCTTTACTCTTCGTTTTATTTTTCTAATATTTCATCTCCTGCAACTCTACCAACAACATCAACTTTTTCATTAATAAATGTAAAAATAATCTTCAAAGCAGCAATTACTGGAGTTGCAACAATCATACCTATAATACCAAAGAAATGTTGGAAAATCAATAGTCCAAGCATAATTGTTACAGGATGAAGTTTCATAGTATGTCCCATAATCAAAGGCTGATAGAAATTATTTTCTAAAAGTTGAACAACCACAATAGATATAGCACAACAAACACCAACAATAGGATCAGTCATAAAACCAACAAGCAATATTGGAACAGCTCCTATATATGGGCCAAAATAAGGAATAATATCAGTTAAAGCACAGAAGAACGCAAATACTAAAGGAGCTTGTAATCCACTAATAGTAAGCCCTATAGCTTGAGTAATAAATACCAAAGTCATCACTAATAAAACCCCTTGAACATAACTGCGTAAAGATTCATTTAAGCGAACACTTAACTCACTAGCGCCCCGTCTCCACTTTCTAGGAAGTAATGCAATAAAAGAACGATTGAGTTTATCAAAATCAAACAACATATAAAACCCTATCATAAGTCCTAGGAAAAAAGACACCCCACCACTGACAAGGCCAGATACAAAACTAATTGCCATATCAGGAATTCTAGTAGATAAATTAACTCCAAATGTTTCAACAGTATGATACAATTGATTTTTTATTCCAGAAAAATCATAATCAAAAGTATGAGATAAATCAACAATAACTTTATTAAAGAAATTTTTAAAATCATTAACTAACGTAGGAATATTTCCTATAAAATCCTTAACTTGACTACCCATAGCTGGAATAAGTAAAGCAACAATTAAAAACAAGACGGTAATAAATAATAAATAAGCAATAATACAAGCAATAATTCTTGGCACTTTTTTGCCCTGTAAAATTTTAGCAAACGGATCTAACAACCAAGCGATAACTAAACCTATAAAAATTGGAGAAATAACAGTTAAGAATTGACCAATAAAATTCAAAACCTGCCATTCTTTAATCAAATAAGTAGCTAATAAAACCAAAGCGATAATTGTCATGACATAACCTATATGCATTAACTTTTTACCAATAAATAAAATATCATTCAAACTATTAATATCTATTTCTTTATCTTTTCGCTTTCGAAACAACATAAAATTCATCTCCTCACTACTACCATATACTAACTATAGTATAACACATTTTAGCAAAAAAGAAGACAAAAGAAAGATATTTTATAAAATATTAGCAAGTAAATCTTTCAACTAATAATTATCTATTTTTACACAAAAAAAGTATAGTAACCTATACTTATCATTATTTCTTTACTTTCACTAATGGTTCTTTACCAAATGTCGCATCTAGATCTGAATCTTCTGCCGCAGATTTCAAGGAAAGAGACTCAAGCGATATACCGCGATAAAATGAACGATTAAAATCTTCACCCGTGCAACTATCAATGAATTTTTCTAGCTCAACGATGGGCGCCACATTATCCACAACCGATTCTAAAGAAATATAATTGCCAGCATCTGTATAATGAAAGTAAACATCAGAAGCCACTGATTTTGTCTCATTTAAATTAACAATCTCTCCCGTTAATGCATTAACAAAGTAAAGATTATACAGATTAGTATTAGCGTCAAACTCAAACGTTCCACTTTCCACACCAAAATCATCAGGGCACTCTGAAACAGATTGAGAATCATCCTTATAATCCCATCTAAAATATCCAACACTAACTATAAGTTCATCACTTTCACAATACCTTTTTTCCATAAACAGAATCTTTAAAGAATCCAAAGATATATATTCATCACCGCTTATCGTCACTTGATCAGACTCAGTTGGCGGTTCTTCAGTTGTTTCAATCACCACTTGCTCAGACTCTATTGGCGGCTCTTCAGTTGCTTCAATCGTCACTTGATCAGACTCAATTGGTTGCTTATCATCATCTGATTTTGTTCCCGTCGTTTGGCACCCACTAAGACTACCAATAATTGCAAAAGACAATCCTAATGCAGCAATACGTCTCTGAATATCCAATTTATTAATACCAAATTTATTCATAAATTTATTCATAATTAATCCCCCTCAAAGTAAGCAAATTATATCATAAACTATCAAATTTGTCAAGTTTCAACTAAATTTACAGCAAACAATTATGATTAATTTGTGATAATGTCTTAAGTGTTAACTTGCAAAAATGTCCCAGCAGTAATATTATATGTCACCGA
>CALVYB010000010.1 GCA_944371955.1 uncultured Bacilli bacterium | reverse complement strand
TTTACTACCACCACATTTTATTCCTTACATATATATTAACATAAAAAACGCATAATTTCTCATGCGTTTATCCTGTACTATACGCATCTATTATGGACTTAAAAACAAAAAATATGATATAATACTACTATAGAAGGTGAAGATATGAAAGAAAGAATATTAAAATACACGCAAGAAACAGATAAAATAATAGATAGAAAAGAAAATATTACAAAAGAAAGAATAAATTATCATCTAATACAAATACAACAATTTCAACACGAAAGATTAATTCATCTGATAGTAACTACTTTCGTAGGAACGATAGGAATACTATTCTTATTATTTGGTCTTCTTTTAGAAAACATAGGATTACTAATTATTTTCATAGGATTAATGTGTTTATTTGTTCCCTACATACTACATTACTACTTATTAGAAAATAATGTTCAAAAAATGTATAATCAATATGATAAATTAATACAAAAATAATACTCCAAATGAGTATTATTTTTTTGTCACAAAACATTGTAACTTAAATACTAGTTAAGTTCAATGAAATCTATTTTGAAAAAAGTTACCAAATATAAAAGAAAAAGATATCTCTAAGATATCTTTTAATCAATTTCTTCAATCTTCATCAAATTAGTAGGACGAGAAACACCAGTATTAGGAAAACTACCAGTAATTAATACAATATCACCTTTTTCAAGAGCCATAGTTTCACGTGCCTTCTTAACACTTTCAGTCAACACTTCATCCGTAGAATTACAAATTGGCAACTTTACAGGTTCAACTCCCCAATTTAATGCCAATCTGCGTCCATCTTTTTCATCTGGACAAAGTGCTAAAATCAAAGCGTTTGGTTTCAAATTACTAATCATTCTAGCTGTATTACCACTAATAGTAGCAGCACAAATTAACTTAGCATCTAACAATTTTGAAGCTTCAACAACACTTTGAGCAATAGCATAAGGTACAGAATTCGTTTGTTTATTTTCATCAATATAATTAAACTTAGCGTACTGTTCTGTAACTTCACAAATTCTAGCCATAGCAGCAACTGTTTCAATTGGATGTTTTCCAACTGTAGTTTCCCCACTTAACATAACAGCATCTGTTCCATCTAAAACAGCATTAGCAATATCACTTGTTTCTGCTCTTTTTGGTCGAGTATTTTCCATCATTGTTTCAAGCATTTCAGTTGCAACAACGCAAATTTTACCCATACGACGGCAAGTTTTAATCATATCTTTTTGGATAATTGGTAAACGTTCACTAGCAACTTCAGTACCCAAGTCACCTCTAGCAACCATAACACCATCTGAAACCTCAAGAATTGACTCTAAATTCTTAATTCCTAGTTCACTTTCAATCTTACAAATGATTTTCAAGTCTAAACGATCATGAGCCTTTAAAATTTCTTTAATTTCTAAAACATCTTCCTTACAAGAAACAAAAGAAATTGCTAAAAATTCTCCACCATGAGTACAAGCATACTCTAAATCTGCGCGATCTAAATCGCTAACATATGGAATATTTAATTTAATTCCAGGAACACTCATACTTTTACGATTACCAAGAACACCTCCTGCTACAACTTTACAAGTAACTCCATCTGACTCTTTACTAATAACTTCAAGTTTCATCTTTGCATTTTCTAATAAAATTGTAGAACCAGCAGTTAAACTATCCAAAGCTTCTGGATGATTAACACTAAATCTTTCTTCATTTCCAAGAACATTTTCTTTAACAATTCGAATAGTTTTTCCATTAACTAATTGAATAGAATCATTTTCTAGCATTCCACTACGAAATTCTGGACCTTTAGTATCCCATAAAATTGCAACATTTTTTCCAGTACGTCTTCTTACTTCACGTACAGAAGCACAAGCTAAATCTCTTTCTTCAATTGTTGCATGTGTAAAATTAATTCTAGCAACATTCATACCAGCCAACACCATTTGTTCCATAACATCTGGCTGATTTGAAGAAGGACCGATACTACAAATTATTTTGGTTTTTTTCATTATTAACTACTCCTTCCGAACAGATATCATTATACAACAAAAGCTATAATTTGTATATATGTTTTTTACTTTTTAAACATTTCATAAAGATAAAATACAACGATTAGTTCATTTATTTTTGACAATGAGAACAATAGTATGTTCCTCTTCCCCCTACTTTAATTTTAACAATTAAATTACCACAACTATGACAGTTTCCTATTCTTCCATGAATAGCTAATTTATTCTGAAAAAGTCCATGAACACCTTCGCTAGAAGTAAAACTTTTAATAGTTGTTCCTCCCATTTCAATTGCTTCATCTAAAACTTTTCTAGTATTCAAAACGATATCATTACATTCTTGTTTAGTAATTTCATTTCCCTTACGAAGTGGAGATATATGACTTAAAAACAAAATTTCATCATCATAAATATTTCCAATCCCAGTAATGATACTCTGATCTAACAATAATGTTTTAATAGGTAATTTTTTTAAATGAATTTTTTGATATAAATAATCACCCGTCAGTTCAGAATCATTATATTCCAATCCTAGCTCACATAACGGTTTTTTTTCATAAGCATCTTTTTTATCCAATAGATACATTTTTCCAAACTTTCTAACATCATGAAAGCGAAAACTAATTAAACGATCCAAAGTAAAGAAAACATGCTCATGTTTATTTTTGATATCATCAACTTCTCGGAAGAAAAACTTTCCTTCCATTCTTAAATGAATAAGCAACAAATAGCTATCCAGTTCAAAAACTAACCATTTACCACGTGTAGTAATATTTTTTATCTTCTGACCAATAATTTCTTTTTTAAACTCATCCACAGTAGGATAAGCAATAATATTTTCCCAATAAACAGAGCAATCAGTAATAGTTTTACCAATAATCTGTTTTTTTAAAGTATTGGCAACTGTAATTACCTCTGGTTTTTCTGGCATACTTTCCTCCTTTTTTTACTTAGCTTCATACCAATTATCTCCGTATTCAATATCAACTTTTAATGGAACACTGAGAGAAATAGTATTTTCCATAATATTTTGTACTATTGAACTGACTTCTTCTAACTCATCATTTAAAACATTAAATACAAGCTCATCGTGAACTTGAATTAACATTTTGCTTTTTAATCCTCTCTTATTAAATTCTTCATATATTTCAACCATAGCCTTTTTTAAAATATCAGCAGCTGTTCCCTGAATTGGTGTATTTAATGCCATTCTCTCTCCACTGCTACGTATCATATAATTTTTATTCTTTAATTCTTCTATTACTCTACGACGATTCATAAGTGTTGTAACATATCCCAATTCATAAGCTTTTTTCTTTTCTTCTTCCATATAGTCTGAAATACCAGGATAAGTTTCTAAATAATTATCAATAAATTTTTTAGCAGTAGCAATATCGATTCCCAAATCTTCACTAAGTCCAAAACTGCTAATACCATATAATATTCCGAAATTAACCGCCTTAGCAGTACGACGCATATCTTTAGTAACTTCATTCATAGAAACATGGAAAATATCAGAAGCAGTTTTAGTATGAATATCTTTTCCGTCCACAAAGGCCTGAATCAAATTTTGAGCATTAGACATATGAGCAAAAACTCTAAGTTCAACCTGAGAATAATCACTAGATAATAATTTTGAATTATCATCAGGAATAAATGCTTTACGAATCAACTTAGAATATTCAGCTCGAGCAGGTATATTCTGTAAGTTAGGACTAATACTAGAAAGTCTACCTGTACGTGTTAACGTTTGTGTAAAAATAGTATGAATTCTACCATCATCCCGAACTTCTAACTTAAGACCAACAGCATAATTAGTATATAGTTTAGCTAAAGTCCTATACTCCAACACCTTATCAACAATAGGATGAACAAAACGAATCTTATCCAAAATATCTTTACTAGTAGAATATTTACCATCTTTTATCCGTTTAGGATATGGAATAGCTAAAGTTTCAAATAAAATCTTTGACAATTGTGCAGGAGACATAATATTAAAAACAACTCCAGCAAGTTCATATATTTCCTTTTCAATAACCTGCATCTGACTCTTTAATTCAGAAGCAACTTTATCTAAGTAATCTACATCAATTTTAATTCCCGTTAATTCCATGTCCGCAAGCACCCTAGAAAGCGGCATCTCAATATTTTGAAATAGCTCCAATTCATTATTTTCCTTCAATTCTTCCAATAACTGATTACGACTATCATAAATAAATTTTGCTTTCTGGCAACAAACTTCACGTAATACCTCTTGGCTAACTTCTTTTGGCCTTTTTTCTGTTCCAAATAAATCGTCATACAAAGGAAGTTTTACATCAAATGCTTGTGCAACAAAGCTAATATCATCTTTTACAACATAATCTAGCAAATATGTCGCAATCATAGTATCAAAAGTAACCTGATTAATATCAATACCTAAAGAATGTAATACAACAATATTTTTCTTTAGATCATATGTATATTTAAAGCTTTGACCAGAAAACAAATTCTTATGGTGTTCTAGCTCCTCTTTTGATAAAAAATATCCAGCAACACCATCATAAATTCCAACTCCTAAAACTTCACTTTTACTATAAACGCTACCTCGAGTCTCTACATAAAAGGAAAAAGTATTAGAAAAAAGTTTATCTATTGGTAAAATCTCAATAGTTTCCTCTTTTTTTTCTTCATTTGTCATATCTGAACGTTCAATGTCTAAATGATATTTTTTCAATAATGAATGAAACTCAAATTCCTCCAATAAAGATTTAAATTCCTCTGTATTTTCTCTAGTATATCCACAATCATCTAATGTAAAATCCAAAGGAACCTCACGATAAATAGTTGCTAAATCATAACTCATATAAGCATTATCTTTATCATTTTCGAGTTTTTCTCTAGTCTTACCTGTCACCTCATCAATATGATTATATAAATTATCTAAATTTTGAAATTTAGAAAGTAAATTAATAGCCGTTTTTTCCCCTATTCCTCTAACTCCAGGAATATGATCACTAGAATCACCCATCAATGCTTTTAAATCAACCATACAGATGGGTGGAACTTGATAAGTTTTTTCAAATTCTTCTTTCGTCATCATAATATGGCCGCTTTGCTTTAATAATTTCATTACAACTTTATCACTAACTAACTGTAACAAATCTTTATCACTACTAATAATTGTTGCTACAAAATCATTTCTTTTCTCTACTTCTAAAGATAAAGTCCCAATAATATCATCAGCTTCATAGTTTTCAATTTCAAAATACTTAATACCTAAAGCTTTTAAAACTTCCTTAGCTTTAGGGAATTGTAAACGTAACTCATCCGGCATAGCACTTCTACCCGCTTTATAATCACCATATTTGTCATGTCGAAAAGTTTTACCTTTATCAAAAGCAACCATAATATAAGAAGGAGCTTCCTCCTCTATAATTTTATGCATCATATTAATAAAGCCATATAATGCATTTGTAGGAAACCCCTTTGAGTTTTTCATAATAACACCTTGATAAGCAGTCGCATAAAAACTACGAAATAACAAATTGTTACCATCAACCAAAATTATTTTATTCATAAAATCACCTAATAGTAGTATAACATAAAAGGGATTGGATTACTTCCCTAAATTGATAGAAACACTACTATTTGTATTCCGAAAATCATTTTCAAATTGTTCTAAACGTTCAATTCTATCCGTTGCTAAAAATAAACAAAAAGTTATAAAAGTATAAAGAAGAAATATCCATAACCCCTCTTTAACAATTTTTTTCACATTAATATTCATACTCATCTCTCCCTTCATCACACCACAAGTATATATCATACAATTGTTCGTGTCAATGTATTTTTAAAACATTTGTTTGACATTTGACATTACTAATGCTAAACTGTTTATATAAAAGGAGGGAAACAAATGGAAAAATTGACAACGAAGCAAGAAATAATTCTAAAAATTATTAAAAAATGGATTGCAAAATACGGTTATCCCCCAACAGTTAGAGAAATTGGAGAACAAGCTCATCTAAATTCGCCAGCAACCATTCACTTTCATTTAACAAAATTAGAAGAAAAAGGATATATTTCCAAAGGAAATGGAAAAAACAGAACAATTGAAGTATTAGTACCAAACGAATACATAGTAAAAGACAATAATGTTGTAGAAGTTCCCTTACTTGGCAAAGTAACGGCTGGTAGTCCTATTGAAGCAATTGAAATGCCTGATGAATATTTTTCTCTTCCAACCAATCTATTTACTACTAAGAATGAAATTTTCACTCTAAAAGTCAGTGGTGAATCTATGATTAATGTAGGAATCTACGATGGAGATATTCTAATCGTAGAAAGAAAAAACACCGCACTAAACGGTGATACAGTTGTCGCCATGAATGATAATAACGAAGTTACGGTTAAAACTTTCTACAAAGAAAATGGTTACTTTAGATTACAACCCGAAAATGATACAATGGAGCCAATTATTTTAAAAAATGTAACTATCTTAGGGAAAGCCATTGGACTATATAGAAAATTCTAAATACTGAAGCAATTCAGTATTTTTATTTTAGAACAATAATTAGGCATCAAATTTTATTTGTATATATCTAAATTACACAAAATACTTTATAATGATATTGGTGATAAATGTAGAAAGTACATTTATTATAATAGGACTTATTGTTATACTAATTATTATAATCATACATATAAGAAATAATAAAAATATAATTATAACCCCTAATTCCAAAGATATACAAAGTTTTTTAAATAGAACAACGTTCTAACGAAATTTTAAACAATTTGGACTTAGAAAAACTAACTGGTCATACTAAATCTAGCAAAATTACTACTCATAAAATAACAAGAAAAATTATATATAAAAATGGAGAAAAAGTATCAGAAGAAATTACTAATACATCAAATGAAATTCATAAAGAAACTTTAACAAACTGTCTAAATTGTGGAGCAAAAATTGAAACACCTAATATAATAAATTGCCCTTACTGTAATACACATTAACAAATATAATAACAAAAAAATAGCTAATTAATTTAACTATTCTTTATATCACAAATAAATTTATTAACAACATAACTAGCAATCAAAAGACCGGCACTACTAGGTACAAAAGCCGTGGACCCTAATTTGTCAACATTAACAGGTAACTCACTAGAAAAGCAAACTGGAACTTTAGAAAAGATATGATTATCTTTTACATATTTTCTTAAAATTCTAGCAAGCGGATCATTATAAGTCTTAGATAACTCTGTGATTTCTAATAGACTAGGATTAAACTTTTTAGCTGTACCTAAACAAGTAATAAATGAAATCTTTTTACTAGTACAATAAGATATAATATTTTTCTTTGTAGAAACAGTATCACAACAATCAACTACAAAATCTACATCAATCTTATCTAAAATTGATAAATCATTATCTAAAAACAAAGCGTATGTCTCCACTATACATTCTGGATTAATATCTAAAATTCTCTCTTTCATTACATCTACTTTTTTTCTGCCAACTGTAGACTGAGTAGCAATTATCTGTCGATTAATATTTGTAATATCAACAACATCAGAATCTACTAAAACTAATCTTCCTACTCCACTTCTAGCAAGAGCTTCACACACATATCCACCAACACCACCAATTCCTAAAACGAAAACAGACTTATCTCTTAAAGTCTGAATGCCATCTAATCCAACTAATATTTCTAATCGATTTAAAAAATTAGGCTGCTTGACCATGATCATGAACCTCTCTAGCCTCATTTGGAGATTTGACTTTTTGGTGACCTGTATTAGTAACTTTATATGGTTTGTCTTGGTTTCCTGACCTAATCAAATTATACGGTTGTTGATTATGACTATAATAATATGCAATAGACAGCTTAGAATAAATTTCCTGATTAGATTTAGCCATTTGATAATATTTTTTTAAATTACGATATTCCTGTGTATTTAATGGTTCCATAGCTGCAAGGCAATTTTGAATAGTTTGCTCAGAAATTGTTGTGGAACTAATGACAGTCCAATCAAAATAATTTAAAAACTCTAAAGTTTGAGGAATATCAGCAATGCCTGCTTGTTCAAACAATTGTAGCCAACGACTACGGTCCTCTGTTTGAACTATGTTTCGAAGCATCGAAAGTTTTTCTTCACTTAAATAATCACCAAGTCCTAATTTTTCAAGAGATAAATAGCGTCCTCTTTCTAAATTAGGGATTTTTTTTCTCATGTCAGTAATAACACTAGCATACAAATTATCTAGAGCCGGATTAATAAATTTAGGTGGTTGCTTCACTTGATACACATCATACCGCTTAGACGACGATTCCGCTCTTGTAGTAACCAAAAAATCATTATGATTAATTAATGATGTATTACGAATAAAATTAACAACACTGCTATCCTCTTTGTCATGTAGATAACTAGATTCAGAAAAAGGTTGTTGATTTACAATAACATCACTTTCTTTAGTTCCTTCAAGAATAACACTACCGTGAAATTTTTTAACACCCTTTAAACCAACTCTAACATGCATAATTCTACCTCGATTAATAATTGGAAGTACTAACATAGACTATCACCCTCGCGCAGATATTATATCATAAAATCATCAAAAATTCAAACAAAAAAGTCAAGGAAGAACGTTCTGCCCAACGATAAAACCTGCATTTCCACAGGTGGGTGTTCGTACGCTATCTTTAGGATCCCTACCCATTTATAGATGGAAGGTCTTCAACACCGATAACTGATCAAAACTCCCGTATCGTCACTTTAGTCGGTTTTATATGAGAACAGATTTCATATCTCCTTGACACCTACATTATACCATAAATAAAAATAATTATACAATACTTTTCGCAAAAAAGGATTACCACTAACAAAATTTAAAACTAAGAATACATTATAACAGGTGATCCTATGTATTACAATCAAGCTGATTATTCTATCTATTATGAAAAATATGGACAAAAAGAAAAAACTATTTTAATACTACCTGGATGGGGTGATACTAGAAAAACATTTTCTTATTTAATAAATCAATTACAAGAAAATTTTACAATTTATATTATAGACTATCCAGGATTTGGACATAGTCCCTTTCCAAATAACGATTTAACCATCTATGATTATGCAAATATAATTAGAGAATTTATGTCGAATAAAAAAATTACCAATCCCATTATAATCGCTCACTCTTTTGGTGGACGAATAGCAACACTACTTTCGGGATATTATAAAGAAGAAATAGATAAATTAATTTTAATAGATGTAGCAGGCATAAAAAGAAGAAAAAAAATTAAAACCTATATAAAAGAAAAAATATATAAGTTACTAAAACAAATAAAAAAAATATTACCACCAAAAATAAAAGAAAAATATCATAAGAAATTACTACAATTATTTGCATCTCCAGACTATAAATCATTACCACCTACTATGTCAAAAACATTTCAAAATATTATAAAAGAAGATTTAAGATATTTTCTTTCCCATATTAATCAGGAAACTTTAATACTATGGGGAGAAAAAGATAAAGACACTCCATTAAAAGACGGAAAATTAATAAATAAAAAAATAAAAAATTCAGCTTTAATCATTTACCCTAAAGGCACACACTATTCATATTTAGAGTTTCCTGAATTAACATATAAGATAATAAAAAGCTTTTTATTTTCAAAAAAAGACTGCTAATCATTTGCAGTCTTTACTGTTTTAACAGTAAGTTTTCCATGGTAATGAAAACCAATATATTCACTTTGTAAATCTTGACTAACCCATAACCGAACTTCTACAACTCTATTTTCTTTGCCTTCTAAAGTTTCTGTATAAATTATAGGAGTTAGTTCACTATCATCCAAAGCTTGTGCTTCATAATCATCAATCTGATAATAAATATAATTGCTAGATAATTGAATATCACCGCAATCATCCTCTTGAACCATCGCAACATCTTTCATAAGCTTTAACTGAAAAGTTTGCTCTTTAGCAGAAGTATTTACAATTTTTATTTTATAACTCTTAGTCTTCTCACCTTCTTCTATCGTCATAGGTCGAATAGGTGTCAAATCTACAATATTTCCCAGTCTCTTACCTCGATTATAAAAAGTAACTTCTAAACTTCCCGTTCTAAAAGTATCATAGCGAACTGGCTCCCTAACAGAAGAAAATACAAAATATAAACTTATTACAATAAACAACAAAATTACTACAACAAAAATAAAGGTAAGCTGAACTTCTTTAGCTTTGATTCTCTTAATTAAATGGCCTACTTCTGATCCTTCACCCCGTTTAATATCGGAAATTTTCAGTTTTTTCACAGCTTTTCTTTGTTGTGATTTTTTCTTTCGCTGTTCAAACAAAGCTCGAACTTTACCATTAACAGCCTTTTTGACATTCTTTGTTTTTTCTTCTTTCATAATCCTCATATCCTTTATAAAAACAGTATATCAAAACTATAACCCAAAAACAAGAAAGAAAAAGAATTATCAAACGATAATTCTTACTCTTTAACAGAAATAGAAAGCTCTTCTAATTGCTTAATAGAAACAATATTAGGACATTCACTCATCAAATCACTAGCACTGGTAGTCTTAGGAAAAGCAATCACATCACGGATATTATCAGTACCACTAAGTAACATAGTTAAACGATCAAGTCCCAAAGCAAGTCCTCCATGAGGAGGAGTTCCATATTTTAATGCTTCTACAAAGAAACCAAACTTTTCTTCAATATCTTCTTGAGATAATTCCAAAGCTTGAAACATCTTTTCTTGAACATTTTCATCATGAATACGAATAGATCCACCACCTGCTTCGTAACCATTAATAACAATATCATAAGCTTTAGAATAGCAATGAGCTTTATCCGTAAGAAGCTTATCTACATCACTGTCAAGAGGAGCCGTAAAAGGATGATGACAAGCAAGATAACGACCTTCTTCCTCACTCCATTCAAAAGACGGAAATTCAACTACCCACAATAACTGATAATCATCTTTATTAATTAAAGCCAAATCTTTACCAAGCTTCAATCGTAAAGCTCCTATTGCTGTATATACAATACTTTTCTTATCAGCTCCAAAAAACAATATATCTTTATCATGTAGTTCTAATTCTTCTTCAAGCGCTTTTTTCTCGCTTTCAGATAAAAATTTACTAATACCAGAAGTAAATTCACCATTTTCATATTTTACATAAGGAAGTCCCTTAACCTTATAAGTTTTTACATATTCTGTCAAAGCATCTATACTTTTTCTAGAAAACTCATCGCCCCTACCATCGACTTTAATACAGACAATGGCACTATCTTCATTTAACGCATTTTGAAATACTCCAAACTCTGTTGCTTGAAAAATATCACAGACATCATGAATCTTCATATCAAAACGTAAATCTGGTTTATCTGATCCATAATAACGAATTGCATCATCATATTTCATACGACGAAGTGGCAATGTAATATCTATACCCTTTACTTCTTTAAAAATAGATGCAATTAATTTTTCTGTTAAATTCATAACATCATTTTCATCGACAAAGCTCATTTCCATATCGACTTGTGTAAATTCTGGTTGACGATCACTTCTTAAATCTTCATCACGAAAACATTTCGCAATCTGAAAATATCTTTCCATTCCTCCAACCATCAAAAGTTGTTTAAACAACTGAGGAGATTGAGGAAGAGCATAAAATTTACCTTTATTAACACGACTAGGTACCAAATAATCTCTAGCTCCTTCTGGAGTAGATTTACATAAAACTGGTGTCTCTACTTCAACAAAATCTTCACCATCTAAAAATTTACGGACAGCCATCATGATCTTATGACGTGTAATTAAGTTATTTTTTATAGGGTTTCGACGAATATCTAAATAACGATATTTTAATCTCGTATCTTCTAAAGCTGTAGTATTATCAGTAATTTCAAATGGCAAGTCAGTTGAAGAATTTAAAACTTCAATAGCTGAAAGTTCAACCTCAACATCTCCTGTATCCATATTAGGGTTTTTACTTTCTCGCTCCATTACCACGCCGTCTACTTTTAAAACAGACTCACTCTTTAGACCACTGGCAATATCATATACTTCTCCTTCACGAGCAACTAACTGAACAATACCACTTCTATCTCTTAAATCAATAAAACAAACTCCACCTAAATCGCGTTTTTTAGCAACCCAACCATATAAAGTAACGTGACGAGAAACGTCGCCAAGTCGTAAACTATTATTCTTTATTTCTTTCATATACATCCCTCCTACGGCTCTATTCTATTAGGACCTCTAAATAAAAACTGTACTTCTTTAATACTAGAAATTCCTAAAAGTAACATAGTAAGTCTATCTACCCCTAATCCAAATCCTCCATGAGGTGGACATCCATACTTAAAAAATTGAAGATAAAATTCTACGTCTTTTGTTAACCCTTTTTCTTGAGCATTTTTAGTAATTTCTTCATACCGGTGTTCCCTTTGTGCTCCTGTTGTTATTTCTACTCCTCGCCATAATAAATCATACCCTTGCAATACACCTTCATTATCCCGCATATGATAAAAGGCACGTTTAGAAGCAGGATAATGAGTAACAAATAAAAACTCATGTTGAAATTTATCTTTTGATAACTGATGGCATAATTTTTCAGCCTCGGTAGTTAAATCATCTTTTTCACTCTCTTCCACTTTATAACCATACCTGCTTTCTAATTCTTGATAAACATCACACAATTTCATTACAGGAAAAGGCAAAGTAGGAACTACTAACTCCACTCCGTAAACATCTTTTATTCTCTCTCCATAAATATGATTTACTTTTTCCAAAGCATAAGTAAGCATTTCTGATTCTAATTTCATCACATCATAATAAGAATCTATATAAGAAAATTCCACATCAAAACATGTATATTCGGTAGCGTGTCTACTAGTATTAGAATTCTCAGCTCTAAAAGCCGGACCAACCTCAAAAATACGATTAAACCCTGAAGACATAGCCATCTGTTTATAAAATTGTGGACTTTGAGCCAAGTAAGCTAATCTATCAAAATATTTCACTTCAAACACATCAGAACCACTTTCACTAGCTGTTCCTATTAACTTTGGTGTATGAATTTCCATAAAATCACGCTGATATAAATACTCCCTCATATATTGAACTAAAGAACTCTGTATCTTAAAAATCAAACTATTTTTTTCATTTCTTAAATCAATGAACCGATAATCTAGTCTAGTATCAAAATTAACACCAGTCAAATCTCTGTAAGAAAATGGAAGTTCTTCTTCACTATGACTAGTAACTTCAAGTATACTGGGAATAATTTCCATACCATTTAACTTCACTTTAGAATTTTCTTTTAAAACACCTGTGATCTTAACCGTACTTTCCAAAGTCAAAGAATTTACAACCGAAATCATTTCTTGATTACTTTCATCACTTTTTTCAATAGTAACTTGCACTTTTCCAGTACCATCATTTAAAACTAGGAACTGAACCCATTGTAAATTTCTTATATTCTCGACAAAACCACTAACCACAACTTTTTGATCATAATGATGACTCAATTCAGATAACTTAATCGATTGCATATACTTCTCCCCTATTCATGATGATGGCAATGACAATCACCACCACAATCACCGTCACAACTACATTCATCATTACCACAATGACATTCATGATAATCATCTTCTACACCAGCATTTAACTGTTCATCTAAATAATAAATTAAAACATCCAAACTAATAATTTCTTCTTCTTTAGTTTTATTATTTTTAATTCTAATTTCATTATTATTTAAATCTTCACTATTAAGCACTACAACATACTTAGCATTCAAACGATCTGCTTGTTTAAACTGTCCCTTTAAACCACGACCAGTATATTCTGTATCAACAATGAATCCTGCCATACGTAACTCTTGTGCTAAATAAGCTGCATATTTCTTTTCTTCTTCATTAACATACATTAAAAATAAATCTATATCTTCAACAATTGGCATTTTAATTTTCTCTAACTCCAACGCAAGAACAATTCTACCAATTCCTGAAGCAAAACCAATACATGGCGTTTCAGGTCCACCAATTTCACTACACAAGTGATTATAACGACCTCCTCCACCAAGTACATTGTTAGAACCAAATCCTTCAACCTTTGCTTCAATCTCAAATACTGTATGATTATAATAATCAAGGCCACGAACAATATTAGGATTTACCTCATAACTAACTTGCATAATATCAAGATATTCTTTAACAGCCTCAAATCTCTCTCGACTTTCATCATTCAAATAATCAATTGTCTTTGGAGCATTTTTTAATAACTCATTATCAGCATCCACTTTACAATCAAGAATACGTAGCGGATTCTTTTCAAGTCTAGTTTGACAATCTTCACAAAGTTCTCCAATGTGTGGTTTAAAATAATCAATCAAGGCTTTACGATACATATCACGAGAGTCTTTATCTCCTAATGAATTGATATTAACCTTAATTTCTTTCAAACCTAACATTTTATAAATATTAACCGCAAGAGAAATAACTTCTGCATCACTAAGGGGATCATCACTACCTAAAACTTCCATACCAAATTGAGTAAGTTCACGGTCTCTACCTGATTGAGGTCTTTCATAACGATACATTGTACCATTATAATAAACTTTAACCGGTTGAGTAGGATCTCCATACATCTTATTTTCAACGTAACTACGACATACTCCAGCAGTACCCTCTGGACGAAGTGTCATATTTCTACCACCACGATCAGTAAAATCATAAGTCTCTTTTGTTACAATATCCGTACTTTCTCCAATACCACGATGAAATAATTCAGTAGATTCAAAAATCGGAGTACGAATATAATTATAATTATATTTTTCCATAGTAGCGTCAATAACGCTTTCTACATACTTCCAAATTTTTGCCTCTCTTCCATAAATATCGTTACATCCTTTTGGCTTTTGTATCATAAAATCTCCTCCTAAAATAAAAAGATGGCCACCTCTAAGGACGAGAAACCCCGTGGTGCCACCTTAATTTACACTTATTATAACCAATAACGAGGTTAACCGCTTCTAATAGCTTGGATGTCTTCTATCTTATTTCATAAAGTATTTACACCAACCATACTCTCTCTAAATAATCCATAAAATATACTCTTTCCAAAGAAGTCATACTTATTATATAGTACTTTTTTTATTTTTGCAAGAAGTTTTGTTTAGGGTTTCCAAGTGATCGGAAATCAAAAGGATCAATACCGTCGGTTATTGTATATCCTTCTGGCAATGCAAAAAGAAAAGTTTGTGTATCCGTAGTCAACTTATCAACTCTTCCACCAAGAAAACTTTTTTCAGAATCTCCATGTTGAACTGTTCTAATAAGCTTCATATTTCCATTATCAATTTGATATATTTCCGTAATTCTGTCAATAGATTCACAACAATGAATTCCACTTTTATCAAGTCCTAAAGGGCTAATTTCATTAACAAGACAAGAGTTGTTAACAATTAATATAGTTTGTTTTTCTGGTAAGATAGATACCAACCACTCTTCAGTAGAATTACAACCATTTTCACCTTCTAACATTTTAACTCCAATAAAATTGCTATTAATAGTCACCTCAGCTGGGCGACATTCTTCTAACTTAACTCCCTTGCCATGCAAAATCTTCACCATAGCAAGCTGTAAATCTGTTAAATCTGTAAATTTATCTTCCATAAATATTTCTTCCCTTCGTTAATTCATGGCATATTATAACAAATCTAAAAAATATTGTCAACTTTAGTTATCAATCCATATATCGCTCTAAATATAGTTTACTTCTTTTACTTAAAGTTTTTAAAACTCTCTACAATAAAAAAAGCCATAAAAATTAAATAAACCATTTAAACTCTTCTAACCTTTAGCACGCAGAAAATACTTTTTCAATATCATCAAATTACTTTACTAAATTACCATTATCATCAGTAATAAATAAAATAACCGCATCCTAACTACTTGTTATAATACATCCTTCAAAGAATGTATACCCCTTTTCATATCATCTTTAAAAAAAAACAATATAGTACGGATTAATAAATAAATAGGAATAGCTAAAACGACGCCCCAAACTCCACCGACTGTTGCTCCAAAACTAAGTAAAAAAACAGTAAGAGCTGGATGAATATCATTCTTTTTTCCATATATTCTAGGTGATATAATATATTCATCAATAATTGGAAAGAAAAAAGAAACAAATAATGTAAGATAAAATAACTGTTTAGAAATCATAAAAGCAGAAGTAAGAGCAATTATGTTAGAAAGCAATCCCCCAACATAAGGAAAAATAGTAAAAATTCCAATCAAAATCCCAAGCACCAACCAATAAGGGTGTCTGATAATAAAAAACAATAAAGAATACTCAACAAATTGAACAAACATAAAAAAGCCCAAACTTTTAACATAGCATAGCATATTTCGATCTAACTGCTGTAGCAATGAATAAAACTTAAAATATCTCAGCTGCAATATACTTTTTAACTTTTTACGTATTTCTTCCATATAAAGTAAAAAATAAATAAAACTAATCATAACTACAAGAAACTGACTAGAAAAACGAAGAAAAGAAAAGAAAATATCTACTGTAGTAGCAAAAGTAACTTTCCCAACACTTTGTATAATAAAGGAAGAAAACTTTGTAAGAACATCCTGCAAATCAGCAGAAAAAGAAAACTTTTGTTCTAAATTACCAAATATTTGCACCAATTGAATACTAAAACCAGCAATTTGATGATATAGCATTGGTAAAACCGAAACAAAAAGGAAACCTATAACAAAAATAAACAAAGTAATTACAACCATAACTGCAAATTTTCTAGATAACCATTTTTGTAAAAACAAAACAAAAGGATTTACTGCATAAGAAAGAATAAAACCTAATAAGAAAGGAAATAAAATCGACAAAACATTTAAAAAAAATTTCACAATATATTCTATATTACTAATTCCAAGAAATAGTAAACATAAAAATACTGTGAAATTAATTAAAGGATAATTAAACTCTTTTTTAAACAAAGGCATCTACCTTTCCAACCAAATTGTTGTAGGACCAATATTAGTAATAGCTACATCCATATCAGCCCCAAACTCTCCAGTCTCTACTTCTACATATTTACGCAATTCTTCATTAAATAATTCATAAAAATGAATAGCTTCATGATTATTCATAGCAGCAACATAACTAGGCCTATTGCCTTTTTTACAATCTGCATATAACGTAAATTGAGAAACAGAAAGAATTTTACCTCCAAAATCTAAAATGCTTTTATTCATAACTCCATTTTCATCTGGAAAAATTCGAAGATTAACTATCTTCTTTGCAAGATACTGAATATTATCAATGGTATCGCCGTCCGTAAATCCCACAAAA
This sequence comes from uncultured Bacilli bacterium, assembly GCA_944371955.1. Taxonomy (GTDB): domain Bacteria; phylum Bacillota_I; class Bacilli_A; order RF39; family UBA660; genus Faecimonas. Next base: position 13,118 of record CALVYB010000010.1, on the reverse strand, counting down.
ACAACAAGACCAGAAGCAATAGCACCAACAACCTGATTATCTACAGTAACAGAAGCTTTACCACTTCTTTGTACCAATACTCTCATCGCATCATCCTCTCAGCATGTTCTACATAAGGTTGCTTTTCTAAAGTTGAGATAAGCTTTACCAATTGATCAAGCCCAGTAACATAAACACTAGCACTGTAAAGAACAGTCCCTACTTTGCTCATCATATGGATACCATCAACACTAACATTCATATTAGATATAGTTTGAATTAATTCTAACATATGATTCTCATGTGTATTAGAATAAATTAATAAATTAGTAAGATATCTTTTATTAACATTCGTATTCCAATGAACCTCCAAAGTTCTAGTCTCTAACATCTCTAAGTTATGGCAATTAGTCCTATGAACAGTAATTCCATTACCTTTCGTAATATATCCTACAATATCATCTCCATAAACAGGGCAACAACAATTTGCAAGGTTTACTTTGACCTTATCAATACCACTAACAATAATATCTGCATCCATATTTTTAGAAGTTACCTTAACCACTTTTGGCTGTGGGGCATCTTGTTCTTTACCAACAAAATTGATAATAGATAAAGCAGAAATTTTACCATTGCCAATTGACAAATAAAGATCTTCTAAATTATCGACTCTGAATTCTACAGAAATATTTTTTAAGTTCTCATCATTTAAAAATTCAGAAATAGATAATTTTTTCTTACGAAGTTCTTTATCTAATGTATATTTACCACGTTCAATATATACGTCTTTTTCATTTTTACTAAAAAAGTTTTTAATCTTATTTCTAGTAGTAGTGGCTTTTGCAATATTAATCCATTCCATAGATGGCGTAGCACTTTTATTAGTAATAATTCGGACAATATCATTGTTCTGTAATTCATAATTTAAAGGAACAATAGAATTATTAACAATCGCCCCAGTAGTAGTCTCCCCAACTTTAGTATGAATTTTATATGCAAAGTCGATCGGAGTAGCTCCTTTTGGTAATTCGATAACGTCTCCTTTAGGAGTAAAACAATAAATATTATTATTTAAAACCTCATTTTTAACACTATTAACAAATTCTTCACTACTCATTTTATCTTTACTTAAATCAATAATAGACTTAAAAAATTGAAGTTTTTGCTCTGTCGTAGATTGTAAATTAGCAGTTTTATTAGATCCTTTATTTTCCTTATACGCCCAGTGAGAAGCAATACCATTTTCTGCAATTTCATCCATATCATAAGTACGAATTTGAATTTCAAATAAATATCCATCAATTCCAAAAACTGTAGTATGTAAAGACTGATACATATTAGGTTTAGGCATAGCAATATAATCTTTAAAACGTTTAGGTAAAGGTCTAAACTTAGAATGAATAATACCAAGAGCCAAGTAACATTCTTGTTCGGTATGAACTAAAATACGTAAAGCAAGCAAATCATAAATATCACTAAACTTTTTACCTTTATTTAATTTATTATAAATACTGTAAATGCACTTAGCTCTTCCTTTAATTTCATGATTAATATGATGTTCCGTTAACAAATTAGAAACTTCTTGTTGCATCTCTACAACAGTTCTATCCCTTTCTAATTTGGTTTTATTTAACTTTTCCGCAATATCATAAAAAACATCAGGTTTTAAATAGCGAAGAGCTAAGTCTTCAAGCTCGCTTTTAATTTTATGAATACCTAAATGATGAGCTATAGGAGCTAAAATTTCCAAAGCTTCTTTTGCTTTAACTTTTTGTCTATCAGGAGGTGTAGCCCATAATGTTCGCATATTATGTAGACGATCAGCAAGTTTAATAATAATTACACGAACATCTTCACTCATACCAACAATGATTTTCTTATAGTAATCAATTAAATAATCATTTTCAGTAGAAAAATGAATTTTACTAAGTTTAGTAACTCCTTGAACTAGTTTAGTAACAGAAGCACCAAAAAGCTCCTCCATCTCTTCCGGAGTACAATCACAATCTTCTAAAACATCGTGCAAAAATCCAGCAGCAATTGTTTGGTAGTCAGCATAAATAGTAGTTAAAATCATCGCAACATTTAAAGGGTGAATGATATAATCTTCACCCGATTTACGAAACTGACCAGTATGTTTTTCTTTGGCAAAAAGATAAGCTTTTTCTATAAATTGTAACTCGTCTTCATCTTTAATATATGTTTTTGCATGTTCTAAAACCTCTTGAACTGTAAGTCCATCTTTTGAATGAGACACAGTATCACCTCCAGTCAATTAGCAATTAATTCCTTTTATTTGCTTCTCTTCATATTCATCAGTATAGATAATTTTTTGTTTTTTTGACTTCCCTATATTTTTAGATTCAATTGCTGCAAAAATAACAGCTGCAATATAAATAGATGAATAAGCTCCAGCAATAAATCCAAATAACATTGCTAAATTAAATGTTAAAATTTCTTTTGATCCTAAGAAAATTAAAATTACAATTGGAATTAATGTAGATAAAAATGTATGAAGGGTTCTGACAAATGTTTCACAAACAGCTCTATTAGTAACTTTCCATACCATTTCTTTAGTCATTTTCTTTTCCGGAACATTTCCTAATTCCTCACGAATTCTATCAAAAGTAACAATTGTATCATTAATAGAATATCCAATAATTGCAAGAATTGCAGCAATAAACATCGTAGATATCTGTAAACGGAATATAATAAATAAAGCTAATATAAACAACACATCATGGAATAAAGAAACAACTCCACCTACAGCATAACTAAATTTAAAACGAATAGAAATATAAAGAATAATTCCTAATAATGAAAGAAGTACTGAAATAATTGCATTCTTAACTAATTCTTTTTGAACTATATTAGAAACAACACCAATGTTAGTTTGAGCATCATATTTTTCTTCAAAGTAATTAGTAACCTTATCTACTTCGTCTCCTTCTAAAACATCATTAACCAAAATATTAGTTTCATCTTTTGCAATGTTAATATCACGTTTTTCTAAACCTAATTTTTCTAAATCTTTATTAAGATTTTTTTCAGTTAAGTTTTCTTTTGTAACAATAGCAATATCACTACCAGATTGATATTCCACACTTAAATTAAGTCCTTGTACAAAAAACATGACAACACCAAATACTAAAATAATAATAGATAATCCAATGAATTGTTTAGTATATTTAAAGAAGTTGAAATTTTTAAAAGGAACTACTTTTATTTCTTCATTTTTAGAAACGTTCGGTATATCTTCTGCCTTAACATTAATAAATAATCTAGTTTTATCATTAAAATAATTAGTCTTAACAAACAATTTTAATAACAAACGATTAAGTCCAACCATAGTTACCATAATAACTGCAACCGTAATAATTTGCATTGTAGCAAATCCTTTAATACTAGACTCACCAAGTACAAACATAATAATAGCAACTAATAAAGTAGTAACATTTGCATCTAAAATTGCACTAAAACTCTCTTTAGAACCTTCTTTAGATGCTAATGGTAAACTCTTTCCTTTATATAATTCATCCTTAATTCTAGCAAAAGTAATAATGCTAGAGTCTACTGCTGTACCAATACCTAATATTAAAGCCGCAATACCAGGAAGTGTCAAGACTCCGCCTACTACCCAAAATACTAAAAATACTAAAAATGCATATATCATCATAGAAACAGCTGAAATAAAACCAGCAAAATGATAAACAGCAATTAAAAATAAAATAATTAAAATAATACCAACAACACCAGCTATAAAAGTAGTTTGTAATGTATTATCACCGAAAGAAGCTCCTACTGTTTGAGAAGATATTTCTGTTAATTTGCTTGGTAAAGAACCACTATTAATTAAATCTACCAAATTTTCTACTTGTTCTTCTGTAAAATTACCTTGGATAATAACATCACTAGCAAATCCTTGTGAAACAGTCGCAGCACTCAAACAATTAGACTCTTCAGTACCACATAAGCTACCTTCACTAGCATAGCTATCTTCTTCTTCATTATAATCTAACCAAATAACAATTAAATTCTGATCATAGTCTTTAACCTTATTAGTAACCTTGTAAAATTGATCTTTGTCCTTAACAGATAAGGAAACTGCTGGATTACCAGACTGATCCTGACTAACTTTAGCCCCACCAGAAACTAAAACATCACTAGTCATCAATAAATTATCATTACTATCTCTAAAAGATAAAGTAGCAACCGTAGATAATTGCTTTCTTGCATCTTCTGGATTAGTAACACCTGCAAGTTTTACACGGATTTTGTCATTTCCCTCAATAGTAATTTCTGGTTCTGTAACTCCTAAACTATCAATACGTTTAGACAAAGTCTTATAAGTAGCCATAATTTTATCATGAGTCATCTTAGAACCATCAATAGATTCAACTTTATAAAGGATTTCAAAACCACCTTGTAAATCCAACCCAAATTTTAAATCTTTAAATAAAGGAATACAAAGAAAACATAATATAACCACTAATAAAATTAAGAAAACAGTAGTACGTATTACTTTTCCTTTGCCTTTATTATTTTTTTTCATACCTATCCACCTCTCTAAATTGTTTCTAAATCATCTTGACTTCTTCTCGTTTTAGCTAATCTACCTTTTAAATATTCATCCAACCTACGATTATCCACATGTAAAATATCATTAACGACATCCGCCAAAGTTAAATTTTTTGACTTTTTCCATCTAGAAAAAATTAAGTAATTCCAAATATCGATTAGTTGAATATAAAGATAACCCAAACGATGTAATTCAGCAAGTTTTGCTTTTAAAGCAGGCTGTACTCTTTTATACAATTCTTCTTGAGAAGAAAACTCTAACTCCATAACATCACCTACCAAACTAATAACATTATATCGCAAATATAGTATATTTGAAAAGAAAAACAAAGAAAAAAGATAACATAACCACTATATTATCTCTCTTTATAATATTCATCCTAAAATAATTACTCTTTTTCTTTAAAATCAATCTTAGCTCTAGGGAAACTATGTTCATAGACATTTTTTAATCTATCTGTTGTCACGTGAGTATAAATTTGTGTTGCTTTGATACTCTCGTGTCCCAATAATTTTTGTACTGTAATTAAATCACATCCTTGATTTAATAAATGAGTAGCAAAACTATGACGAATCATATGAGGAGAAATATTTTTCTGGATACCCGTCTTCTTAATAATTGCATCAAGTAAATACCTTATACCTCGATCAGTAAGTACTTCTCCACGAGCATTTAAAAATAAATAAGGACTGTTTTTATGATTTAAGCTAAGATAACCATGATGTAAATATAACTTTAAAATATCTGCACAATACTCTCCATAATAAATTATTCTCTCTTTATTACCTTTTCCTAAAATTAAAATACTTCGATTATCAAAATTAATATCATGAACTTTAATAGAAACTAACTCGCCTACTCGAACACCAGTAGCATAAAGCATTTCTAAAATCAATCTGTCTCTTTGCCCTAACGCGCTAGATAAATCACAAACATTAAACAACATTTCCAATTCGCTATAATCAAAATATCTTGGAAGTTTTTTTTCTTTTTTAGGACCACTAATCAAAGTAAAAATATTACTAGAAACAATACCCTCATTAGCCAAATATTGATAAAAACCACGTAAAGAACTTAATTTTCTATCAATAGAAGAATTCATATCTTTTTTAACTTCTTTTAAATACATTAGGAAAAAACGCAAATCACTATAAACTATGCTCTGATAATCTAAATTTTCTCTCTCAAGAAAATCAAAAAATTCTAAAATATCGTCCTTATAATTTTGAACTGTATAATGAGAATAATGTTTTTGATAAGTCAAATAATCAATATAATTAAGAACCATTTTTGTTTGAATTTCTTTTAACATAAGCACCACTTCTTCTAGATTTTTTCCCTTTAGGAAGAGGAATGTTATTTCCCATGGCCTCATTAAAAACCTTACACCACTCATAAGCACGATTTAGTGCTTCATCATGATGAAATAAATATCTATTAATTCTTCCTTTACATGAACCTGTAACTCGCCGTAATTCATTTACTTCACTAGCAACATTCTCACTCTGTTGAGTGTTCTGTTTCCCATATTTATTTTCGATATATAAATGAAATAATTTCCTACATTCGCTATCTAAATAATTTTCTAGTTTAAACTTTTGATCATCAGATAATTGAAACTTATCCGAAACAAATTTAGCCGAATCTTCTCCAGTTTTTTTTAAACAATTAGGTGGAAGTAAATCTAAAGTATCCATAACATACAATCGCTTATCGGACATGTCAACATTTTGATCAAACGGAATGTCTCTGACTAAAAATCTTCTTGAACTTCCTCTTGAAGATGAACTTTTAACAGGATCCAAACTAAGAGGTAAAAAAGCGTTAGCATTAACTGGCAAACACCATCCGTCTAAAATTAATTGCCCAGACAACTGTTTGTCATCATAAACCAAAGCAAGTAAATCAGAAAGTACCGCAACATCTATATTTTCAAATTTACTTAACCATTTGAACTGATCATAGTCAAAAAGTTCAGAATTAGTCAGCCCATTACCTACAATATCAGACAAGTAGTGTTTGCAATTAACAAAAGATTCTACAATATTTCTAAATACTTCATAAGATGTTTGTGATCTTTCAGAAGCAAAGTTTTCAACATCAGAAAGACTAACATGATATGCCTGAGATTCCACAAGTTGTAATAAAGCCGAATCAACCTGAGACAATCCACAATCAATCATTTTATAATAATTTTCATCAACCACAACTCGTATAGAAAAAGCCGTCATAATGTTGTTTAAGTCACTGACATCAGCCAAAAATCCACCCAAACTCTGCCACGCAACTTGACGAATATTCTGAACAAGCGCTTTCCGACTATGATTATATAAAACATTATACTTTTCAACTTTTCCAGTTACAGGAGACTCAAAAGCAATAAACAAATTAACATTCAAATGAGAAATAAGCTTATTACGATATAAATCCTCCAACAATTCTTTTTCACAAGAAAATTGTGTAGTATATAAATCAATCTCTTCTAATTCATAACCACTCATAGGATAATCGCTTAATTTTAAATTAACCACTTGCAAACTTTTGGAATTGTCTTGAGCAATTAAGCAATAACACATTGAACTAATAGCCATAAAACTTCCCCCAACCTGAGCTCATTGTATCAAAAAAATAAAAAGAAATCAATCTAACTAAGATTGATTTTCCTCATAATCACAATTACTACACTTTATTTTTTCATTTTTCTGAACTAAATAACTACCACATTCTGGACACTTTTTAGGAACCGGTTTATCCCAAGAAGCAAATTTACACTTAGGATAATTACTACATCCATAAAAAACTTTCCCTTTGCGTGTCTTTTTCTCAATAATCTTGCCATCACAGCTTGGACAATCCATAATTATAATCTCTTCAGATTTTTCCTTTTTAATATACTTGCAAGTTGGATAATTAGAACAAGCAATAAACTCTCCATAACGTCCATTACGAACAACTAACGGACTACCACACTCTGGACATTTCTCACCTGTTTCTTCTGGTGCTTTTTTCTCCATATCTGAAAAAGCATTTTTTACACGGGGTTCAAATAACTGATAAAACTTGTCCAACAATTCATTCCATACTTCTTTTCCTTCAGCAACTTTATCTAAATCCTCTTCCATATCACGAGTATATTCCACATTAATCAAATCACTAAAGAACTCTTGTAATTTATCAGTTGTCTCAATTCCCATATCAGTAGGTTTGAATTTCTTATCTACCATTTCCACATAATTACGTTCTTTAATAGTATCAATAATTTTAGCATAAGTTGAAGGGCGACCAATTCCCAACTCTTCTAACTCTTTGATAAGTTTAGCCTCAGTATACCTAGCTGGGGGCTTAGTAAAATGTTGTTCACTAGTAACATCTGTTGCTACACACTCTTGTTTGTCATTAACTTCTGGAAGAATTTTTTCTTCACTGGATTCATAATCTTTATATATTTTCAAATAACCTTCAAAAAGTAAAACTTGTCCTGTAGTTTTAAACTTATAATCATTATTATCAAAAATAATAGTTGTTTGATTTACTTTAGCATCAGCCATAAGAGATGCAAGAGTACGTTTATAAATTAAAGAATATAATTTGAACTCATCAGGTTTTAAAAATGGTTTAACTTTTTCTGGAGTCCTCATTACACTAGTAGGACGAATTGCTTCATGAGCATCTTGAACATTTTCTTTCTTTTTGCTCTGCTTAACAAAACCTACATAATTTTTTCCATAAACTTCTTCAATATACTTTCTAGCGGGGATAACAAAATCATCAGATAAACGAGTTGAATCTGTTCTCATATAAGTAATAAGTCCGACAGTTTCATCTTCTAAATCAATACCTTCATACAACTTTTGAGCAATACTCATCGTCTTTTTAGCAGGAAATCCTAATTTAGTAGAAGCTTCTTGTTGTAACGTAGAAGTAATAAACGGAAATTTACTTTTTTTAGATTTCTCCTTTGTCTCAACAGACTCTACAATATAAATATCACTTAAAGCTGCTAATACTTTGTTAGCTTCTTCTTCATTTTTTAACTCAATATCTTCTGCCTTATACTTAAATAAAACCGCTTCATAATCAGGAAATATTGCCGTAATAGTCCAATACTCTTCAGGATTAAAAGCATCTATTTCTCTTTCACGGTCAACAATCAATTTTAATGCTACACTCTGTACACGACCAGCACTTTTAGCACCAATCTTACTTTGCAATAATTTAGAAAGTCGAAATCCAATAATACGATCCAAAATTCTACGGGTTTCTTGACTTTTTACTAAATTATCATCAATAATCGTCGGATTTTTAATAGCATCTAACACCTTATCATGAGTTATTTCATGAAACAAAATACGCTTATACTGATCATCTTTAATACCTAAAGCATCTTTTAAATGCCAAGCAATTGCCTCCCCTTCACGATCCGGATCGCTTGCAAGATATACCATATCACTATTTTTTACGTCTTTTTTTAATTCTTTAATAATATTACCTTTTCCTTTAATAGGAATATAGTTAGGCTTAAAACCATTTTCAATATCGACACCAAGTCCATATTGACCAGTTGTTGCTAAATCACGAATATGTCCCTTAGAAGAAACAACCTTATAATCTTTACCTAAATATTTTTCAATTGTTTTACTTTTACTAGGACTTTCGACAATAACTAGATTCTTTGACATGAAATGCCTCCTTAACTCTATATACTTATACTAACATTTTATAATTTTGTCAATAAATATTTTCTTCACTTATATTATTAAAAAAAAGAAGAAATTATACTTAAAAAAGTGAAAGTTGCTTTTCTAAATAATCTCGAACTGGACCATAACTTTTCCTATGTTCTGGAATAATACCGTATTGTTGAATCGCTGCCAAATGTTTCTTAGTAGGATAACCTTTATTATCTTTAAAATCATACATAGGGTACTTTTTATCCAACTCATCTAGCATTCTATCTCTAGTAACCTTAGCAATTACACTAGCCGCACTAATAGTAATACTTTTAAAATCTCCTTTAATAATTGACGTAGTAGGAATATCTAGTGAAAGTGGCATCGCATCAATTAAAATATGTTCAGGTTTTAAATCACATTTAGCAATAGCTTCCTTCATAGCTAGCTTAGTAGCTTCATATATATTAACCTCATCTATTTTTGCCTCAGAAATTATTCCAACTCCGACTGATATAGCTTGCCTCATAATTTCATCATAAAAATAATCTCTCTTCTTTTCACTAAGTTTTTTAGAATCCGTAAGTCCATCTAAACAAAAATTTTCTGGCAATATAACACATGCCGCAACAACAGGACCAACTAAAGGTCCACGACCAACCTCATCTACTCCAGCGATCAAAGTAACTCCTTGTTCTCTCAATTTACGTTCAAAATAATAATTATCTTGACCACAAACCAAAAGTTCCAATTTTTGAATAAGTTTCTTATCCTTGGGCTTATTTTCTAGTTTTTTCAACTCATAACAGCTAACCAAATCACTACAATGATATCCATCAATAACGTCTATATGTTCTAAATCATATAAAGCATAATTAATAGCAAAACAATCATTATATTTTATTTCATTATCATCTTCTATTCTAATAGGCCAATCTAAAGAATCAAACAATTCTTTACTACAAGCTAAATCAATATCTTCAGCTTCAGCAATAATTCCATGACACACTAAACTACAATCAGTAACGATAATAAAACTTTGGTTATCCAATCTTAACCTATCTATTTTTTTATATATTTCTTCTTTTCTCATAATGATTCCCCAATCCTAACCATATTTTATCATATAAAAAAAAGAACACTTTTTCAATTCATTCTTCTTTTTACATTATTATTTTAAACTTCTTGTTTATTTAAAAAGTAATTTTCGATACTCTGGAAACATACAGAACATATCAAAAACATCACATAAAAAGGCCAAGAAAGATAAAACTAGCTAACATGGATAACTTTTCTGCATAGACTTTCCTCCATTAGACGCACTATCTTGTTGACCACTATCTGCAAATTCAGAATTTCCTGTAATAAGCTCAAACATTGCATTAATCTCGCCCTTATATGGGGGATAATTTTCAGTAGAAAAGTATCCAGTCTTCATCCTGCTCATCCAATCATACTCTGAACCATTACTATATAACCAACTTGGTTTGGATGTTGAATACTCAATTGGAAAGTTATCTGGATAATCCAATAATAGAGAACCTAATGAATCATTTGACTGATAACTAAATTGATCTGGAGAGTCCATTGGAGCAATTTCATAATCTAGCCGCCAGTCTGATAGAGAACTCAATTGATTTGCTAATTGATATTCTGCTTGTCCAGCCAATTGATACACTGCTTCAGAATCTGCATATTTTCCCTGCTCTTGCCAAATATGAAATAGAACACTAAAAGACCGGCAAATTAATTCTTTCTTATCTTTACAATCATCATACATGCCAGTCATACAATCTTTCCACAAGTTTGTCAAGAAATGATAAGCCGCTGCACTTATATCACTTAACCAAAAATCTGTAAAACCTTTTTCAGATATTTTTCTAGCTTTTTTTAATTTTTCTAAATTCAAGTAACAACATTCCAATTCTGGGGTAGAACGCCACGCATCATGGTGATCCATTGGCTTTCCTGTCGGCAATAGAGGCCAACACTTCTTTCCTTCAAAATATTTTGTTGCAGCAGAGGTCAATCTGCCAAATGAAACTAAAAGCTCAATAAATTCATAATAGTTTGGATTAGTTCCCGGATGATCTTTTACCCATTCATTGACATATTCAATTGTTAAATTCAATGCTTTCGCATCGTCATTGATTTCCTCTAACTTGTTTCTCTCTACATTGTTTGTAGACTCTGATTTCGGTTTATTTAATTCATTTTTTAACATATTTATTAACGCCCCCTAAAGTTCCTTTATAATATCACAAATGTACGTAACTGTCAAATCAACTTTTTATGAAAGCTAAAAATACCCATTCTTTATTTTTCTTATTTTAATCTATCAAAAGTAACCGGACCAAAATATCCATTTTTAAAATCTTGTAAAATAATGCGAGAAACTTTTTCATAATCAGCTACTCCGCCTTTACCAAGTGCACCTCTACGGCCAGCAATAATATCATAAGCCTCAATCAAATCATCATCCAGTTCTGTAATACCATACCTTTCTTCTAAAGTATGAGGATATAATTGATATAATTTTCTTAAGATAAAAGAAGCAATTTGATCATCATTTAATATTTCTTCTTTAATAGAAGAAAAACAAGCAAGTATATGTGCAACCTCTTGGTTTTCAATCTTAGGCCATAATATTCCTGGAGTATCTAACAAATCAATATTTTTATGAATACGAATCCAGCTTAAACTTTTAGTAAATCCAGGTTTATTCCCAACACCTGCTGATTTTTTTCCAACCAAGCGATTAATTAACGTACTTTTACCAGCATTAGGAACACCTAAAATTAGAGCTCTAATATTTCTAGGTTTTAATCCCTTTAATTTTCTCTTTTCATTTTCTTCTTTTAAAACTTCCTCACTAGTAATGATTATCTTTTTAATATTAACTCCACTCATTAAATCAACAGGAATAACCTGATATCCCAAACTTTCATAATAAGAAATAAACTTATCTGTTTCAGCTTTATCACACAAATCATACTTAGTCATAATTAAAATTCTTGGTTTATTTTTTATTAAATCATCAATATCTACTATTTTAGATGACTTCGGCATTCTAGCATCAATAACTTCATAAACAATATCAATTAAATCAAGCTTTTCCTTAATCTCTCGCTTAGTTTTTGCCATATGACCAGGGTACCAGTTAATATTTCCCTTTTGAAAACCTTTTTCTTCATTTGCCATTGTTATCACTTCCTCGCTTCAAATCTATTTCATTATATCATACTTTTAATTCAAAAGAAAAAGCAGAATAAATCTGCTCCATAAATTGTAATCTATTATTTACTTGTCTAACTCTTTTTCTAAATCTCTCATATATCTTTTTTGTTGACTTTTTAAATAAGGCTTTGCTAATAGTTTCATAATAAAATTATTTACTTCTATTTCTTCAGTAAAATCTAGTTCAATATTACCATTTGGAAGTTCCTTAAAAATACCAATCCATCTACCTTTTAAATTAACATTTTCTAGGTCAAATTTATATTCTTTTAATTTTTCTTTTGCAGTAATAGTAAAATATGTAGGAAAATTATTTGCAGTATATTCAATAAAATGTGTATCATCTATAATTTCGATTTTAGATAAATCACTTCGCCAAGCATAATTAGAATTATCGGTAATAATATTCCACAACTTATTTCTATCACAAGAAAATTGCTTTTTAATATTTGATCTAATCATAAGCACCTCCATAAATTGACTATCTAAGTTTTGTCAATACTAAATTTATAAAAATATTATACCACGTCAAAAATCACGAAAATAGACATTTTTTTAAAATTTTCGTGTATTATGGTAATATATATGATAAAATTAATTTGTTAATTTATTTTGAATGTTGTATTATTTTTGCACATTGTATATAACATTCT
>CALVYB010000009.1 GCA_944371955.1 uncultured Bacilli bacterium | reverse complement strand
GGTATAATTTGCCTAAACTCAATCGCAAATTTACGTTCATTTTTATAAAAACGAACGTAAATTATTATATAGTAAATATCGTAAGTTTCAACTTCTTCAATTTACTTATCTACATTATACGTGATATAATAATACTGTAAAGAAGGAGGAGACAAAATGAACGAAAACTTGATGAACAATGAACCTTTTGATATAAAAAAGAAACGTATAAGTGTTTTAGAAAATTATGGAGAAAACTTTCAAAATAAAGATTACATAACTAATCCTGCAATTGGTCGTGATGAACAAATAAAACAATTAATTCTAATTTTATTAACTCCAGATAAATCAGCTGTATTAGTTGGTAAACCAGGTGTTGGTAAAACTGCAACAGTTGAAGGATTAGCATATAGAATTCAAAAAGGATTAGTACCAGATATTTTAAAAGGCTATCAAGTAATAAAGGTAAATACATCTGCGCTACTTGGTGTAGACCCTGTAACTGGAGAAGCAAAAATTCAAACGTTAATTGACGAAATTAAAACAAGATCAAAATTAATCTTGTTTATAGATGAAATTCACACTTTAATGGGAACTAAAGGAGAAGCTTTGGATTTTGCGAATATGTTTAAGCCAGCTTTAGATCGTGGTGATATTAAAGTTATCGGAGCTACAACAACGGAAGAGTATGAAAGATATATTTTACGTGATAAAGCTTTCGTCAGACGTTTCCAAAAAGTAGAAGTAGCAGAACCAACAAGAGATGAGAATGTTCAAATATTAATTGGAACACTACCTAAAATAGAAAAAAGAACGGGAGCTAAGATGCTATATACGCCATTTATTCAAAGAAAGATGATGGAGTTTATTACAGATATAACGAGTGAATATAAAAGAATTTATGAAATAGGCTCACGTTATCCAGACGTATCATTAACTATGGTGCAACAAGCCTTTTCCAATGCTTTATTTGATAATAGAACGGAAGTAAATGTATTAGATTTTAGAAAAGCTATTGAAACAAGTAAAAATATATATCAAGATGTAATTAATAAAGCTTTACCAGAATTTGATAAAATTTTTAAAGATGAAATAGCATCATGCCAAAGTTCAAGAAATATTTATGCAAACTTAGATACCTTAGGAGAATAAGGTATCTTTTTTATAATTTGCTGACACAACATAATTTTGATATAATAAATATAGAATGGATAGTAGGAAGGAGACAAATTCATTTAAGCGCCTGGACTTTAACAGTTGACGAGGACAGTAGTGATCGAAAGATTCGGCGGATGCTACTGCGGAGATGTGATTCGTTAGATATATAGCAAAAAGTAAAATCAACATTACAACAATATATATATCATCACATATATTTTTAACATGGAGGAAAATAATTATGTGTGGAATTATTGGATATATAGGAAAAGAAAGTCCAATAGAAATTTTAATAAATGGATTAAGAAATCTTGAATATAGGGGATACGATTCAGCAGGAATTGCATTAAAAAATAAAGATGAAATAGAAGTTATCAAAAGTGTTGGAAAAATCGTAAACCTAGAAGAAAAAGTAAAATGTAAAGAGTTAATACCAAGTCATTTAGGAATAGCTCATACCAGATGGGCAACTCATGGAAAACCAACAGAAAATAATGCTCATCCTCATACTGTAGGAAAAGTTACTTTAGTACATAATGGTATTATTGAAAATGCTGAAGAGCTAAGAGAAAAATTAAAAAAAGAAGGAGTAACTTTTAATAGCGAAACAGATACAGAAGTAGTTGCTGCTCTAATTAATAAGTATTATGACAATAGCCAAATAGAGGCAATTAACAAAGCTTTAAAAGAAATAAAAGGATCATATGCTTTAGGAATACTTTTCCAAGGTAGTGATTGTCTATATGCGGTAAGAAAAGACTCCCCATTAATTGTAGGGTTAGGAGAAGATGAAAACTTTATTGCTAGCGATATAGCAGCAATCATAGACTACACCAATAAATATTTCTTACTAGAAGAAAATGAAATTGCAGAAATGTCAAAAGATAAAGTTGAAATAACAAAAGATGGGAAAAAAGTAGAAAAACAAATTCAAATAACTAATATGGAACGGGATGCCAAAGATAAACGTGGTTATGACCATTACATGTTAAAAGAAATAATGGAAGAGCCTGTGGTGCTTGAAAAAACATTTAAACTATATTTAGAAGATTTAGATAAATTACCAGACTTAACAAAATATGAAGAAATTCATATTGTAGCCTGTGGTTCTGCTATGTATGCCGGAATGATTGGAAAAACATTGTTAGAAGAATATGCTAATACTAAAGTAGAAATAGATGTTGCTAGTGAATATCGTTATAAAAATGTGATTTATGATAGAAAGACTTTAGTAATATTAATTTCCCAATCAGGTGAAACAGCAGATACAATAGCTGCTATGAGAAAAGCAAAAGAAAACAATGTGGAAACTCTAGCTATTGTTAATGTCAAAACATCAACTATTGCTAGAGAAAGTGACAAGCAAATATTTATAGAAGCAGGACCAGAAATTGCAGTCGCCACAACTAAAGCTTATATTTTACAAGTTGGTATTATGGCATTACTTGCTTATAAAACTGCCTTAACTAAAGGATTAGTAAAAGAAAAAGATAAAGTATTAGAAGAAGCAGAAAAACTACCAAGACTAATTAAAGAAGTATTAGATAGACGAGATGAATATAAAAAAGTTGCTAAAGAAATTTATAATAAAGAAGATATTTTCTTTATAGGAAGAAAAATAGACTATGCAACGTCACAGGAAGGTAGCTTAAAACTAAAAGAAGTGTCATACATCCATAGTGAAGCATATCAAGCTGGAGAATTAAAACATGGAACAATCTCTTTAATAGAAGATGGTATGCCAGTATTTGCAATTGTAACAGATGATACTATAAAAGATAAAACAGTATCTAATATTGAAGAAGTAAAATCTCGAGGAGCCAAAACAATTATTATCAGTAATGAAAAATGGCAAGCAGAAGATTTACAAGTTACAGTACCAAAAATAAGTCCATATTTCCAACCAATTTTAATTGTACCAACACTACAACTAATTGCTTATGAAACAGCTAAATTAAGAGGTTGTGATATCGACAAACCAAAAAATCTAGCTAAAAGTGTTACAGTAGAATAATTGACAAATAAA
Organism: uncultured Bacilli bacterium; assembly: GCA_944371955.1. Taxonomy (GTDB): domain Bacteria; phylum Bacillota_I; class Bacilli_A; order RF39; family UBA660; genus Faecimonas. Next base: position 29,110 of record CALVYB010000009.1, on the reverse strand, counting down.
ATAGAAACAAATAGAGCGCCTTTTTGTTTTCGGAAAGGAAAAACATGAAAATAAAATTAGAACGAGTAACAAAAGATAAAAAAGACACCTTATATCAATTACTACAATATTCATTATTTGAAGAAAGTCTAACAGACGGTAATGAAATGAATGATAAGGCAATCTTTGAGTATAAATATTTTAAGGATTACTTTATAGATAAGACAAGAGATGCGTTTTTTATAAAAGAAGAAACAACAAACAAATTACTAGGTTTTGTTATGATTAACACTTATATGCAACATATCAAAGAAGGACATAGTATTGCAGAATTCATGATAATTCCTAAATATAGACGAAAGAATATTGGTAAAAAAGTAGCTTTTATGTGTTTTGACATGTATAAAGGCTTTTGGGAAGTATCCCCATCCTATGGAAATGAAATAGCCTATAAATTTTGGAAAAAGACAGTAGATGAATATACCAACAATAAAAATCAATATAAAGATAGGATATTTAGTTTTAAAAATTAAAAGTGCTTCTGTAAAAGAAATGATAAGAGAAGATGTTTGAAATATAGACCTAGATGAAGAAACCTTAAAGGAATTTTTAGACTATAGATACTACGAAAATCTTTTACAAGAAAGATTTAATAGAACTGCCCAAACAACAGATAGAGAAAGAGCAATTATATTTGGACTACCAAATAGATTAATTGAAGGAGTATTAGTAGGTAGAAAAGTAGAAGAAAATAAAGAATATCTAGAACATATAAAAACAAAGTTACCAGATTGCTATATATGTAATTTAGATGGTAAAATAATAGTAGAGTAGTAAAAATGGCGTAAAGGATGGTTAAAAATGGATAGTATTAAAATGCTTGTAAAATTATCAGAAGAAATGACACAAGAAAAACATGAATTGCTAACAGAAAGATTAAGAGAACATTCTGTAGAATGCAACCTAGTCTACTTAGCTGATAATTGTTTGGGTGTAGAAATAAAAAGTAATATCGAAAGGTCTGTAAGAGATATCAATACAGTACTTCATTCAACGAGGATGAATTTTGATTGGATGAGATTAGAAGGTGTAGAAGGAATAAAATATCCTATAGAAACTATCAAAAGTAAACCTCTATTAACACAAGAACTAGAATTTGAAAATGATAATTTTAATCTGGAAAATTTTTATAGAAATAAGTTGCCAGCAGCAGTAATTGTAATTACTAAAGATAAAATGATTAGTGCTTATTCTTGGTTGTCACATGGAGCAACAGCTTTAAATATTTATAATTACTTATATAATAGAGATATACAAACATCAAATTGGGAAGATTTAACGAGGCAATATATGGCGTCAAATCCAGAAGAATCAATATGGCAAGAAACACCAGTCAAATTGGAAGAGTTAATATGGCAAGATAAAGCTAGAAATATAGGGAATATAATCATCCAACTAAGCACTAATGGAAGTTCAGCAGTTTGGTTTCCATCAAAGCTAAATGATTTTCAATATAATATTTTAATGGGGTTAGTAGATCATCTAACAGAAGTAGATGAAAGGGGGAATTACCAAATTGAATTAGCCTTAGACAATAATGAATATGCGACTCCTATAAACGAGGCTAAAGATAAAATTAATGAGATTTGTAGGGCACAAGGGCTATATGATGTACCAAAAGCAAAATAGAAACTAGCTTACTAGTTTCTATTTTTTATATAACTCTTTTTGATAAGTTTCAAATAGTTCTTTAAAGCGATCATAATGAACAATCTCTCTTTGACGTAACCAAAGTAGTGGACCAATAACATCAGGATCATTTGTTAAATCAATTAAGTTTTCATAAACTGCTCTAGCTTTTTGTTCTGCTGCCATATCTTCAGCTAAGTCAGCTAAAGGATCTCCTGTAGTAGCAAAGTATGCTGCTGTAAATGGAACACCATTCGCATCAGTAGGAAATAATGCATTACCATGTTCAGCAAAATTACTACCAAGACCAGCTTGTTTCATCTCATCAGCAGTAGCTCCCTTAGTTAATTGATAAATCATAGTAGAAATCATTTCAACATGACCAAGTTCTTCAGTACCAATATCGGTAAGTAAAGCTTTACCACGGTTATCAGGCATCGTATAACGCTGATTTAAATAACGAATAGCGGCACCTAATTCTCCATTAGAACCACCGTATTGAGTAACTAAATACTTAGCCATATTTAAATCTTTCTTTTTAATATTAATAGGATACTGTAATCTTTTAGAATATCTAAACATTAGGCTTTACCTCCCATGGCCATAGATCTTTTTCCCATAAAAATGGATTTTGATTTAATATATTACTAGAAATAAGTAAAGGCCCAAACTTCTCATCATATTGCTTTACTAATTGATTATACTTTTCACGATAATCATTAAATAAAGCAAGCATAGAACTATCATCAGGATGTAAATCTAAATAAAGGTTAATCTCATGAGCTGCAAAATCCATTCTTGCAAGTTCGCGAATTAAAGATTCACGTTCATTATTCGCAGGAATAGTTGCAGGTTTATAATTCTTATATGGTTGATATAAATTAGAAAACATATTACCATTATCAAGACCAATAGCTGGAGTAAATAAAGAAGGGGTAGTAACATTTCTATACAAATCTTGTTGATTCATCATAGTAGGATTAGGATACATAGAATTATTCATAAATGGATAAACATAATTTTGGTTAAACATAATATCTCCTTTCGCTTTAATGTATTCTAAAAAAATAAAAGAGTATAGACTAAAGCCTATAAAAAAATGACAAATACACAAAAAAGACTTGCAAAAACCAAAAAGTCTTGATAAAATAAGTATGTATTTCTGACATGGCGGCGTTGGTGAAGTGGTTAACACGCTGGTTTGTGGCACCAGTATGCATGAGTTCGATCCTCATACGCCGCCCCATATTGGAATATAAAATCGATTCACAGGAATCGATTTTTTTGTAATAAAGAAGGTGAATAGCATGAAAAATAAAATAAAAAAAGAAAAATCAGTAGTTTTTGACGAAAAAATAGATAGTTCTATAAATGGATTTTCAATAGTATTAGCTTTTATAATTGTAGGAATTATGCTGGAATTTGATAACAGTTTTTTTGGTGTGGCAACTAAAAGCGTACAAATAACTTTCATTATAGTGGGAATATTAGGATTGATGACAGAAATAAAGAATTTAAATCTTAGTTATAATATTAAAGGATTAGATAATCTTATTATGGGAATATTTTTACTAGGAATCACATATATAATGAAAATCTATATTGCCCCTCAAAATTGGTTTTTTATTTTTAAATATGTGTATGAAATAATTCTATTTTTAATAATGTTATTTTCAATATATGGACTTAGCAGAGGATTAATAGAGATGATATACTCATTATATAAAAATTACAAAGAAAATAATAAAAAGAAAAATTTATTTTCAAGCGCCATTGTAATAATTTCACAAATTCTAGGATTAGCATTGATAGTCGCACAAATTTATGAAATTATTAAATAAAATTTAACTTTTCATAAGTATGAATAAAAAAATAATTATGTCCATCAAATCACAATATCAAAAGTCTGATATATAGTGGTTTTGAAACTTTCATGAATAGTAAGAAAAAAAGAAGAAACATATAAATTCATAAAGAAGTCATATGCACAAGGAAAATTAGATATAGATGGAACAAAAATATCTAAGATACTTCCTCTAATGAACCTGTTTATTTCTACAAATGATAGACAAAAAAGAAAATTAAAGTTATTGATAAATCATTAGAATTCTTCGACAAATTTTTCAGTATAACTTCCAATTAATTATAAAATATGGTATTATATAATCAAGAAAGCGCTAGTACAGGCTTTATAGTTTTGTACTGCGCTTTTTTTGTAGGAGGTAGAAATGAAGAGACTCATTAATCATTCTAGTATATGGGATTTACATATACATTCTTGTAAAAGTCCTAAATCACCAGGTGAATTTCAAAAAATGGGTATAGTAGAATTTGTTGACAAGCTGTTAGAAATATTTTCTGATTACCCGTTGTTATCTTTAATTTCATTTACAGATCATAATTATATTGCATATGATGTTTATAAAGAATTTTGTTTAAGAAAAACAAATATAAATATAATTCCTGGAATAGAAGTGGATGTTAATATTGAAGGAATAAAAGATTCAAAACATTTAATATTTTATTTTAATATTATCAACATCAATGAATTAAAGACTTTTTCTGAGAAAATAAACGAATTTTTAGAAGGAAAAGACAATATAAATATAAATGACTTATTACAATTTCTTGTTAGTACAAAAGTTGAGTTTTTAATTAGTCCACACGCTTTTAAACAAGGTAAGAGAGCAATTAATTATGATTGGAATGATGAGGATGTAACAAAAGATAATATGTATAAATTTATGGATCAGTTTTTTTGCTTTTGGGAAGTAGGAGGGTATTCAGAAATAGCTAAGGCAGTTGAATTTTTAAAAAACTTCGATAGTGAAGAATTAATATCAATTATATCGTTTTCAGACTCCTCTGATGAAAAAAAGTTAAGAGAGTATTTATCTAATCCACCTCAATATTTTAAATCATTGCCAAATTTTAAAGGAGTTCAGTTAGCTGGTACCGATGCCCGAAGAATATTAAAATATCCAAAAAAATTAGATACAGATAATAGTGGTAATATAATTGGTTATATAGAAGTTAATGAAGAAAAAATTGAATTATCAGATCAATTAAATGTAATAGTTGGTGGAAGAGGAAGTGGCAAATCTTTGTTATTAGATAATATGGCTTTACACATAGTTAGTGACATTCGCGAAAAAGAAAGATTAAATGATGACAGAATCAAATTTTTAGATACTATCCCTATAAATTTAGTGAATTTAGATAATACAAAAATAGCAATTGATAGTAAGAAAATTGACTTTTATGATCAATCATATGTATCTAAAATATTCAATTCTAAGGATACTAATCAAGCAATTGAAGCATATTTCAGTGATGAATTTGATGAATTAGGGGAACTGAACTTAGAAAACAAAAGACAAGCAATTAAATTAAAATTTAATGCAAGTTTAAACGTCAATAAAGAAGTAAAACCAAATGATAATATATCTAATTTTATAGGAAAATATAAAGTTATAAATGAAAAAGGAGTAAATTTAAAATTTAAAAAAAATGAAATAAAAGATAAAAAAAATATATATTTTAATTTAGAAGAAGCAATTAAATATTCGAAAGATACATCTAAATTAATTCCTAAAGAATTACATGACAATAAGTCAATAAATAAAGCGTTGTTTGATTTATTAAAAGTAATTAATAATGAAGTGAGTAAATATAATGTTGAAATTGAACAACAAAATTTTGAAAATATTATTAAGAAAAAATTTATATTATATTTAGAAAAGAAAAACATTTCAATAAAAGAAAAAAACAAACAAGAGGAGCTGTTTATAAAACACTTAAAATATGAGTGTAATAAATATGAAGAGAGAGTAAATTTAGTTAATGCAATAATACAGATGAAGAATGAATACCAAAAAGAAGAAGAGTTGTTTGACATAAAAGAAGGTATAGATGGTAGTAAATTTAAATTTGAGAAAAAAATAGTTTATGATGATCCATTAAATTATTTTAGACAACAATGTATAAAATATTTGGGGGCAAAAGTTCAAAAATGTAATTGGGAAGAGTTGTGTAATATTTTTATTTTTCATTTAGAAGAAGAATTAAAAACGAGCAAGAAAATTGATGATTTTCTTAATGATTTAAAATCATTAAATAATTACAAAATGGAATATCAATGCAATATATTATATGGAAAAGCAGATGATACTCTAGAAAATATTAGCAAAATGTCACCAGGAACTCAAACTAATATATTAATGGAATATATTGTTTCTAAAGATACGAAGATTCCATTATTAATAGATCAACCAGAAGATAATATTGATAATGAAACTATTTATACAAAATTAACAACGTGGTTTAGAAAACTAAAATTAAAGAGACAAGTGATAGTTGTAACACATGATGCCAATATTGTGATAAATGCTGATGCTGATAATGTAATAATTGCAAATAAAAAATCAGATAATAAATTTATATATGATTATGGAGCCTTAGAGTACGGAAATATTTTAAATAGGATTTCAATTATACTAGATGGCGGGGTAGAAGCAGTAGAAAGGAGACTAAAAAAGTATGGACGAGAAAAAACTTCACGTGATAATAAATGAAATTGATATAGAATTAGAATCAAATAATCCGGATTTAAAAAAATTAGTTAGTGTAATAATAAATCAAGATGATAATTTTGATTTTAATAGTATTGAAATAAAAATTGATGATGAAAACTTTGATAAAGACAGTTTTAAAGAAATACTGTTGCATTCTATACAAGAATTTAAAGAAAATTTAAAAATAATTGATATTAAGGAAAAAGAAGTAGAACAGAAAATTAGCAGCTTAGAAATGCAAAATGAATAACAAATTAAAATATAAAAAGATTAAGGGGTATATTGAATAATTTCATAATTAAAAATAACAGCCATTACAAGAAATTCATTTTTTCTTGTTCTGTAAACGAATAATTTTTAATATCATACAATATATAAAAGATATAATGGAGGTTTTATGCCCAATGTATTGTAATAAAAATGATGAATATAATAATCCTTATATGAAAATATATTCTTTTATAGGTCCAACCGGTGCACCAGGTCCTCCAGGTTCAATAGGCCCTACAGGTCCAGCAGGTATACCAGGGGTTAGTATTACCGGACCTACAGGTCCTACCGGTGCAACAGGTCCAATGGGGGTTCTGGTTTAATTGGACCCACAGGACCAACTGGGGCATCAGGACTTTCAGGAACAACAGGCCCGACTGGTCCTACAGGAGCAACTGGACCTAGCATAACCGGCCCTACAGGTCCGACTGGCGCAACAGGTCCAACAGGAAGTATACAGCCTAATCCCTATGATTTATATGTGGAGTCATCCGCAGCCCCTGGTGGAGATGGGACTGAATTTGCTCCTTTTCAAACTATAGAAGAAGCACTAGCAGTTGCTAGACCCAATAGTATTATTAATATTTTACCTGGAACCTATCCGATTACTGAACAAATTAATTTAAATATACCAGGTTTAACTTTAAAGGGAAGAGCAGGATCAATCATCTTACTTCAAGCTCCCATAGTACCATTTTTATGTAGTGGTGGTAATGTTACCATTGATGGTCTAACTATGACTAGTGATAATCCCTATCCAGTTGAATTTATACAAGTTGCGGGAGATGGGAATCAAATTTTAAATTGTCAAATTTATGGTCCAAACCAAGCAGGAGACTCTTCAACATGGGTAGTAAATAGGGGATTTGTTACTCAAGTAAATTCTACTAATTTATTAGTACGAAACAATATTTTTCATACTCTGCGGCAACCAGCATACTTAAATCCTAATTCTACTGGAACAATTATGGATAATGTTGTATATAACACTCGTGGATACGTAGTAGACCAAGCAATATTCTTATTTTCAGGAAATTCATGGGGCATTCCAGAAAATGCCGTAGATATTGCCTTACTTGCAGGAACTACAACCGGAGCACCATATAATCCACTTACTGCCTTACAAGCTAGTAATAGTTCAGCAACTATTAGTGACCAACGATAAAAATATTAATATTCAATATAAAACTAGGAAAAATCCTAGTTTTTTTGTTTTTATAATAAATTAGTGCTATAATTCTCTTGTAGTAGAAATGGTAAAATTTGGTATTCTTAAACTAACAAAAGAAGGAGTGTTTTGTTTTAATGAAGTTTGGAATGAGAAAACCAAGTTTAATGAAAAGTGTTAAGGCAAGAACAACAGGAAAAATAAAACGTAAAATAAAATCGTCGGTTAACCCATTGTATGGGAAAAAAGGAATAGGATTAATAACTAATCCTAAAAAAGCTATTTATAATAAGGCTTATAAAAAAACTACTTTTAGTTTTTTTGACTTATTTAAGTAGAAGCGTTTTATTTTTGGAGGTAAGTAAAAATGAAGTTAAAAATATTAGGTACATTTTTATTATGTCTCTTGCTAATAACACCGAATGAAGTGAGTGCCCATCCAGGAAGAACAGATGCTAATGGGTGTCATTATTGTAGAACTAATTGTGAACAATGGGGATTAAGTTATGGAGAGTACCATTGCCACAATGGTAGTGGAAGTTCTAGCTCTAGTTCATCTAATCAAAATAATTCAGTAAGTACATACAATTATAATAATGCATCATCTAATTCTAATAGTTCTTATACACAACCAGAACCACCAAAAAGTAGTGATAATACCTTAAAATCTGTTGCAGTAGATGGAAATAATCTTACTGTAGCAGATCAAATGCAATATGAAACAAATAAAGAAAGAGTAGAAATTGAAGTAGAAACCAATGATGATAAAGCAACAGAAACTATTAATAATAAAGATTTGGTAGTCGGAGAAAATAATATCTCTATAGTAGTAAAAGCAGAAAATGGAGCAGAAAAAGAGTATACAATAATGATAAAAAGATTAAGTAATAATGCCAATATTAAAATTATCATTAATAATGAAGAAGTAGAATTTATCAATAAAAAAGCAAATATAGATGTATCATCAGATACTACGAATTTAAAATATAGATATGAACTTGAAGATGAAAAATCTAAAGTTAAAATAACTGGGGATAAAAACTTAAAATATGGTAATAATATTGTCAAGTTTATAGTAACAGCAGAAGATGGAACAAAAGCAGAATATGAAATAACAGTTGATAAAGCTACTACAGCAGAAGAAACTGTAGAAACAGTAACGGGTATGGGTGTAATAGGCGGTATTGGTTATGGCATTTATTGTTTAGTTAAAAAAAGAAAAAAGGCATAATAAATCAAGATTAACTAGGATAACATCCTAGTTTTTTTGATATAATAAAATTGGTGATTACATGACTATAAAAGCATTAGAAAAAGCTTTATTAAATTCATATGAAAAAGAACTTTGTTATGAAAAAGTGCAAGAAAATTGGACAGAAAAAAATAAAACACTAGGTATGTGTGCCATAACTTCACTAATAGTAAATGACTATTTTAAAGGTGATATTGCCAAAATAAAAGTAGATGGAATTAGTCATTATTTTAATATGATAAATGACAGTATAGTAGATTTAACAGCCCCTCAATTTAATAAGAAAATAGAGTATCAAAATTATAAAATAATAAATAGAGAAGACATATTAACAGAAGATACAAATAATAGATATCAGAAACTAAAGAAAAAAGTAATAATCTTTTTACTACAAGAAATAGATAAAGAAGTAAATAAATGTTTATTATGTAAAGGCTTAGTAGAAAAGTTTCCAAATTCAAACACAGTATATTTAGGTAAAAACAATGATATTGTTTTAATAGGAGAAGCTCCTGCTAATAATGGTTGGAGAAAAAGTCATATGTTATGGAAAGATGTTAATGGTAAAGTATTACCTAGTGGAGTAATATTACAAAAACTATTTGATATTATTGATAGAAATATTTTTGAAACAACATTCTTAGAGTCAGTAAAATGTTATCCAATAGAAAGAAAAAACTTAAAAACTTGTTCTAAAAATTGTAAACAAATTATGGAAAAGCAAATAGAAATACTTCAACCAACACTAATTATCACTTTAGGAGAATTTCCAACTAGAAATATTTTAGATTTTAAATTTAAGAAATTTCAAGATGTGGTAGGTAATATATATGAAATAAACGGTTATAAAATATTACCTATCTATCACCCAAGTCCAATATCGCCTAAGAGTTATAAAGGGAATATTCCAATATTTGAAAAAATAAGATAGGTTTCATCCTATCTTTTTATTCCACTCAAAAATAGAACCAAATCAGTATAAATAAAATGGTTCTTTTTTTGATACCTCAATATATTATAATGGAGGTGAGAAAAATGAATGATGATACACTAAAATTAAATGTCTCAAGTACATTTACTTTAGCTGATAATAATGAAGCCAATATTAATTTAAATTTAACTCCACCAACAGTTACAACAGAAGGTACAGTTACTGGTACAGTCTATGATACTACTTTATTAACAGGAACCGTTGTTCCGGGAGCAACAGTTAAAGTATTTACAACAGATGGAACTCCATATGCCCATACCATAACAGATATGGATGGTAGATATACAATTAGTGATCTACCAATGGGAATCTATACTATTGCAGCGGTAAAAGATGGGAACTACTTATCAAAAGAGATTCCTCTAACTATTTCTAGTACACTACCAGTAACAATTAATTTAATATTAACTAATAATGAAAGCATTACTAAGAATATTGTCTATGGTATTGTAGATGATAACTTAACAAATTCTCCAATTGATAATGTAACAGTCTCTTTATATAAAATAGTAGATGGAGAAAAAATATTAGTTTCAACAACTACATCTATTGCTGATGGTGAATTTACAATAGACAAAATAGAAGCTGGAACATACTCTTTATCATTTTCTAAAACAGGTTATCAAACAGTAGAAGTAAATAATGTTGTATTAACAGGTAGTACTAAATTTGATGCATCAACAACTCTAACAAGTACTATTGGTACAATCAACAGTACTGTATCAGGAATGATTAAAAATGAATTAGGTATTGCAGTAGCAAATGCTTACGTAGGTTTATACAAAATAGAAGATGGAAAAGAAACATTAGTAGCAGTAACATATACTAATATTGATGGTAAATATATGTTTGGTAATGTAGTAGAAGGTAACTATGTAGTAAAATCAAAGTTATCTACAACACTTTAAAATGTAAATCTTTTAAAGGACAAAGTTTAAATTTTCCTATTCTTTTAGAACAAGACTTAGAAATAAATATAATTATTTATTATAGTCCTACTAATATATGTATATGTCATAGGCTTTTAAAGTGTTACATTAACGGGAATGTTTTAAAAATATATTGTTATAAAAATTATGGTATTGTTATATTAGAAATGAAAACTAAAAGAATCATTGAAGTGTATAAATATTCATAACAAAAGTATTTCCTACTAATAACATAAAAAAGAAGATAAAATATGAATTATTTTGTCAAAAAACTTTTCAGTTTGATAAGTAGAAAAGTAAAATAAAAAAATAGTATAATAAGGAAAAACTAGAAGAAATGGATAAAGGTAATAGAAAAAATAAATTATATGAAATTAGCATTAATAAAAATTTTTAATATGACAAATTTGCTAGTGAGCATAATGCTGGTTAATATGTTTTAACAGGGAAAATTATATAAAGTTAGATTGCCAAAATTTATAAATATATACTAGCACACAATAGAATATATATGCTATACTATAAATATGAAACCTTATAAAGAGTAGTGGAGGGACTGGCCCATTGATACTACAGCAACCTATTAGATTAGGTGCTAAAGCCTGCATGATAAGGAGTAAAAAACAGGTTTCAACCTGTTTTTTTCTTTCTTTGGTTTCATAAAAGGAGGAAAAAATGAAATTATATTCAAATGAAATTGTCTTTCGAGGACACCCAGACAAAGTCTGCGACCAAATTAGTGATGCATTATTAGATGCTTATTTAAAAGATGATAAGCATTCTAGATGTGCAATCGAAGTAATGGGTGGAAAAGGTAAAATATTTATTACAGGTGAAGTTACTTCTACTATAAAAATAGATATACCTAGTATAGTAAATAGAGTATTAAAAGATATTGGATATGAGGAAAAATACGAAATTATCAATAATTTAGGAGAACAAAGTAGAGATATTGCTCTAGGAACGAATGACGAAGTTGGCGGAGCAGGAGATCAAGGAATGATGTTTGGCTATGCCTGCAATGATACGAAAGAACTTTTACCAACAGCTATGGTCATATTACAAAAATTAAGCAAATGGTACGACGAAGAGCAAAAAAATAATAGCCATCTTTATCCAGATGGAAAAGCTCAGATTACAGGCTATTATGATGAGAATATGAAATTACAAAAAATCAAATATTTTACTATATCTTATCAAAATGATGAACAAAATAGACAAGAAACGGACAGTTTAATTAAAGATAAATGCCGTGAAATTTGTAATGCTTATAATGTAGAAGTAGAAAAGTTTTTAATTAATCCAACTGGTAAATTTTTAATAGGTGGTTTTGCTGGAGATGCAGGACTTACTGGTAGAAAAATAGTGGTAGATAGTTACCAATCATTTGCAAAAGTTGGTGGAGGAGCCTTTAGTGGAAAAGACCCATCAAAAGTAGACAGAAGTGCTGCTTACAAAGCAAGAGAATTAGCAAAACGTTACTTAAAAAAATACAATCTAGAATGGTGTATTGTACAATTAAGTTATGCGATAGGTATTACTCACCCTTTAGCAATCTATATTGACAGTAATAAAGGAAATATTGAAGTAGAAAACGCACTTTATGAAGAATGTACTCCTAAAAATATAATTAAAGACTTAGATTTATATCACACTTGCTATGAAGAAAAAGCAAGATTTGGTCATTTTACAAACTAAATAATTCTAAAAACTGGTTTTCCTATTAATTTTTGCTATAATAAAATTAGAAAAGAGGAGTCATATGTCACTATATTACAATGTAAAAACCACTATAGATAATTTAGAAATTGCAGAACAAATAACTAAAATACTACTAGAAAAGAAACTCGTAAGTAGTATTCAAAGAAGAGAGGTAACGTCTATTTGGTGGTACAATAATCAAATAGAACAAGGTAAAGAATACGTTTTAGAAATGAAAACCAAAAAAGAGTTGTTTAAAGAAATAGAAGAAGAAATAAAAAAACTTCATACTTATGAAATAGCTGAAATATTTGCTGAAGAAATAAAAGAAGGATCAAAAGAATATCTAGATTGGATAGAAAAAGAAACTAGATAAGGGAGAGGTTTATGTTATTAATTAACGGAAGTAATAGAGAAAAAAATAATTATCAAATATTAAAGGAAATTAAAACAGAAAAGGATCAATTATTATCACTATCTCACAAGAATATAAAATATTGTTTAGGTTGTGATAAATGTAGGAAAATATTAGATGAATATTGTATTCAAAAAGATGATATGCAGGAATTTTATCAAGGATTAAAAGAAAATGACAAAATTGTACTTGCCAGTCCTTTATATATGAGTCATATTACAGGGCTATTAAAAAATATGATAGATAGATGCAATCCATTTTATCATCATGATTATTTTAATGGAAAAACGATTTATTTAATCTTAACTGGACAAGCAACTCAAGAAGAAAACGAAAAAGAAATAGAAGCCGTAGTAAGATACTTTGAGGGAATTAGTGAGTGGTTAAATTTTAATTTTAAATTTTTAGATTATTTTACTACTGGTGATCCTTCCAAAATCGATGATGTAACAAGAGATAAAGAATATAAAGATAAAATAAATAAGATTATTAGCACAATACATGATTAGAAAGGAATAAATGTATGGAAAAAGTAAAAATATTATGGAGTGGGATTACAGGCAGAACAGGAAAAGAAGCCCAAAGAATAGCGCAAAGCAGTGAATGTTTTGAAATAGTTGCCGGACTATCCAGAAATAATAGAAACTTTTATAGTTATGATGAATTAGAGAATATACCAGTAGATTTTGACGTTATTGTGGATTTCTCTCATAAGGATAGTTTTGATAGAGTATTAGACTATGCTTTAAGCATAAGAAAACCAATTATAATAGGAACAGCAGGACTTACAGAAGAACAACAAAATCGTTTTGAGGAAGCATCAAAAGTTATTCCTGTATTTAGGGGTGGAAACTTTAGATTTGGTGTAAAAAAATTTATTGATAAAGTAGTAGCATATGCAAAACAAAGTGAGAAACAATCATTTGATTTAATAGAAACTCACTATAAAACAAAAAAAGTTCCAAGCGAAACAGCCAAAGTAATTGCAAAAAGAGTGTTAGCCGAAACTGGAAAAACAGTAAATATTAATTCTTATCTAGAATATGATGAGTTAATAAACGATTGGAAAGTAGACAATTTAGAATGTCGTGTTGTAGGTTTTAAAGAACTAGCAGAAAATGTACTAGAAATAGCTAGAATGATGAAAGATAAAACTCCATCAGGAATATATGATTTAGATCGATTATTTAAGGAACAAGAGTTAGCCGAATTACAACACTTTTTAATAGAAGCTAAACAACAAACCTATGCGAATGAAAATGTAGAAAAAGCTCCATCAACAAGAAGAGGTTCCCATGACTATGAATATAAAAGAGGTAATTGGACTTACCATGATACGTATTTTGGAGGAACCGTTTTTCAGGGACAAGAAGTAGTATACAAAGATGGAGAAAATCCTATCTGGGGAATGATCTACTATGGTAAAACATTAGACGAAACATTAAGTGAAGAAGCAATGGACAAAGCATTAAGACCTGCACTAATGCAAGTAGGACAAGATGATATTATTCCAGTGAGAGGTCCTAGAGAATTGAATAATCAAGGATATAGATACACATTTCAAGCAACTGGAGATTTAATGAATTTCGAAGGAGAAGAAGTAATAGAAAAAGAAGGGAAAAGAGTTTACATATTAAAATGCCAAGGTGGAACAATCAAACGATAATAAAAAGGAGAAAAGAATGTCAGATTTAACATTTATGAATAATTTAAGCTTCACGAAAGATGTATCAAAGAGTTTAATTATTGGATAATATGTATCAGAGGAAAACAAACAACTTTAGGTTCTGCAGTATTATTATTGAAAAGAGAAACTCAATCAGTAGCTAACCTTTTACCAGAAGAAAGTAAGGAGTTTCCTGAAGTAGTAAAATGGTATGAAAATAAATGTAAAGAAAAATTTGGTGCAATAAAGTTTAATTATATAATAATGATGATGCACGACCATTTTGTTCACTATCATGCTTTCCCTAGATACGACAAAAGTATAAATTTGTTTGATATAACTTGGAAAGATCAAAATACTTTAACAAATTTTCTCAAGGTGAGGAATGGAATGAAGAAATATTAACAAAAATCAAAGATTACATGAAAGACTAAGTAGATGGTCCAGCGAAGATATAATAAATAGTTCTAAAGGCTTAGAAATATAACAATAAACTAACTTTAAAAATATATAGCATGGAGTAATTAAAATGAATAAAAAGTATTTAACAATTACGATAATATGTATCACAATATCAGTAATATTAGGGACAATTTCAAAAGATATTATAATAGGAGGTGCCACTCTAGCTACTGGCGTATTGTGTACTTATTTTGCAACGGAAAGAAAACGAATAAATTATATTTTAGGATTAATTAATTATTTGCTTATGGGTGTTGTTGCATGGAAGAACAACTTATATGGAATTTTCTTCTTTTATATTTTTGTATTTTCTGTTCTACAAATTTTGGGTTTTATTATGTGGAATAAAAATCTAGAAAAAGATAAGAAAATAAAAGTAAAAGAATTTACCTTAAAAAATTCTATTATAATTACAACATGCTGTATTTTAGGTAGTTTGTTATTAGGATGTCTATTATCCTTAATCCCAAATCAAAGATTAGCATTTATGGACGCTACTTCTAACTGCATTAATCTATGTGGAGTTATCTTAATGATTCTTCGTTTTAAAGAGGCATGGTGGGTTTGGTTAATAAATAATATAATAGATTTAAGTATCTGGGCAATCACCTTCGTATATCACGGGGAAAATGCTCTCATGATGCTATTAGTATCAATTGGGTATTTCTTAATTAATATTTATGGAATTTTAAAATGGAATATAGAAAGTAAGAAAGGAAAAAAATAATATGAAAAATAATTACTTAATCGTTCACGGAAGTTTTTCTAGTCCTTTTTCAAATTGGATACCATATTTAAGAACAGAGCTAGAAGAAAAAGGTTTAGATGTATACACTCCTGATTTTCCATCAGGAGTAGGATTTCAAACTTACGAAAATTGGTCTAAATTATTAAAAGCTTATGTAGATGCTAAAGTGTTAACAGAAAATACAACCATATTTGCTCATTCTATTGCACCAGTATTTATTTGTAAGTTTTTAATAGAAAATAAATTAAAAGTAAAAAAGTTAGTGTTTATCTGCGGTTTTAATAACTACTTAGGAATAGACGAAGACTATGATGTAGTAAATAAAAGTATGTATTTAGATAATTTAGAAGATATAACAAAATATTGTGATGATATTGTTTGTTACTACTCAGATAATGATCCATATGTAAAATATGAAGCAGAAAAAGAATTTGCTGATACTATCACAAATAATCAAAAAGTAATTTCTAATGGAGGTCATTTAAATACAGAAAGTGGATACCAAGAATTCAAAGAACTATTAACAGAAATATAAG
The DNA here is from genome assembly GCA_944371955.1 of uncultured Bacilli bacterium. Lineage (GTDB taxonomy): Bacteria > Bacillota_I > Bacilli_A > RF39 > UBA660 > Faecimonas. The sequence continues at coordinate 12,730 of CALVYB010000009.1, read as the reverse complement.
ATAGGAGGTTCTAATGAAAGTACAAACAAATAATGAATACGACAAATTACACAAAGTAATCGTCTCAAGTGCATCCTATTTTAATGCTACAAGTTTAGCAATAAATAATAAAATAATTATAACGAATTCTAATTATAAACGCATTCAATAAGAAACACCAAAAGAAGAAATAAGTAAAATTGGTGGAGATTTTAGGTGCATGACTTGCTCAATAGAAAGGATATAGAATATGGAACACATAAAGAAAGAAGAAGCTGAATTATATAATGGAGATGGATTTTCTGGAATGGATTATCCAACAATTGATAAAGATATCAATTTTGCCATAGTAAAAATTAATGGTAAAAGCCCTAAAAAAGGTTATCAGACAAATACTAATTGTAAAGAATTACTTTATATCATGGAGGGAAATGGTATCTTAAATAAAAAAGGGGAAAGACAAAAAATAGAATTTGAACAAGGTGATGTGCTTTTAATAGATAAAGGTGAGAGTTACGCTTTTGAAGGCCACTTTACAGCGGCGGTGCCACGTACGCCAGCGTGGACACCAGAACAGCATGAATATATAGAAGAATAAATAATAAAGGAGTAAATAATATGCAAATAAATTATTCAGACCAACCTGTAATTACAGGTAAAAAATCAATATTTTTAGCAGGGCCAACTCCAAGAGGAGAAAATCAAATATCTTGGAGAAAAGAAGCTTGCGCAATTTTAGAAAAATTAAATTTTGATGGGGTTGTTTATGTACCAGAATATTCTACATGGCATCCAAAAGAGGATTATACCGACCAAGCAATGTGGGAACGACTTGTTTTAACAGAAGCAACCATAATATGTTTTTGGGTACCAAGAACTTTACCTGATATGGCTGGATTTACTACCAATGTAGAATTTGGTTACTGGCTTCCTACTAAAAAAGTAATATATGGTAGACCAGACTATGCCAAAAAGATAAAATATTTAGATTGGCTATATGAATTAGACTACAATAAAAAACCAATTAATGATTTAGAAAAATTATTGATAGAAACAATAAAAATGGTAGAGGAAAAGGAAGAAAATGAAAGTAAAAAATAATTATAATGAATGTATTACAAATTTTGCTTGTTCTATACAAAAATATTTTGGATTGACTCCAAAACATAATACACTTTCCTATATAGATGAACTATTAGAAGAAAAAAATCCAGAAAATGTAGTGGTTATTTTATTTGATGGAATAGGTTCTAGAATTTTAGATAGAACACTACAAGAAGAAAGTTTTTTAAGAAAACATAAACTAAAAGAAATAACTACTGTTTTTCCTGCTACTACAACCGCTGCAACAACAGCTATGCAGACTGGGCTAAATCCAAGTGAACATGGTTATCTAGGATGGAATGTCTATATAAAACCAATTGATAAAGTAATAACTCTTTATTTAGAAACTGAAAAAGGAAAAATTACTAAAGATGAAGATTTTCTAAAAATAAAAGATAAATTTTATAAATTTAAATCAATACCAGAACAAATAGAAGAACAAGGATTAGGAAAAGGAATAGAATTATATCCTTTTCAAAAGACTATTTATCACGGACTAGATGATATGTTAGAACAAATTAATAACTTTACTAAAGAACCTGGTAAAAAATATATCTATGCCTACGATACAGAACCAGATCATACTATGCATTATTATGGACCTGACAGTATGGAAGCAAAAAGATTAATTGAAGAAAGAAATACTAAAATAGAAAATCTATGTAAAAATCTAAAAAATACCATTTTATTTATAGTGGCAGATCACGGTCATAAAAAAATAGACCATATTTTTTTAAATCAATATCAAGATTTATTAGATACTTTAAAAAATACAACTTCTATAGAACAAAGAGCAACTTCATTTCATGTAAAAGAAGAGAAAAAAGAAGAATTTAAAAGATTATTTGATAAATACTTTGGAAAAGAATTTAAGTTATATACTAAAGAAGAAATAATAGAAAGTAATTTATTTGGCCCAGGAGAATATCATCCGTTATTTAAAGATAATTTAGGGGATTTTCTAGCAATAGCTGAAGATTCTAATAAATGTTTCATAATGGATGATGATGATATTTTAGTATCTCAACATGCTGGATATACAGATGATGAAATATATATTCCAATAATCGTAATTGATAAAACTTATTGACATAAAAAGCAAAGAGTGTTATCATGAAGCCAGTCAAACAAAGAAAGGAGTGGAAAATATGAGATATTTATTTACAAACAAAAAAATACAATTAAGAAAAAAATATTCTGCAGTAGAAGTGGTAGCATTTAATGTTTTCCACGACTTTAATATTGGATAATAGTTGGTATTAAAGAAAAACTACTGCAAAGTAGTTTTTTTGTGTGAAAAAGAAAGGAGAAAGATATGGAAAAAATAAAACATTTTAAAATATTTTGGAATTACATCAAAGATGATAAATTTAAATTATTTCTATACGTAATGCTAGTTGCTTTATCATATTTACCAGCACTAATCGCTGTCTATTTTTGGGGAGTTGCAGTAGAAGCATTAACATCAAAAGACTTTAACCAATTTGCTTTATATTTGACAGTTTATGAAGGTATTTACATATTGCTTTATACTTTTTTACAAATACCAAGAGATTATCTATATACATACTTTGAAATAAAATTTACAAAAAGTGTAAGTAAAGATTTATATAGAAAAATGGATAAATTACCAGCCATAGCATTTGAAGATATAGGGGTTGGAGAGTTCATAAATAGATTATATACAGATCCAGATAGAGTAATGGAATTGCTTTCTAAAATGGTGAGATTAATTTGTAAAGCTATTGTAGTAATAGTGGTAATTATAATTGCAATTCAAATATCATGGATCTTATTTGCAGAAATAATGCTGTTAGCGATAATCATGGGCTTTATCTCTATCAAATTCTTTCCAAGAATTAAAAAGAGCCAAGAAAAAATTAAAAAGGAAAGCGATGCCTATGTAAAAGTATCAACAGAAAATATGACTGGAATAAGAGAAATAAAATCTTTAGGTATTTCTAAGATTATAGAAAATAATATTTCTAAAGTAATTGATAAATTATTTACTCATACTGCCCAAGTTAGAAAATACGAAAGATGGTATTATGCTTTTAATAGTTTAGCTTATTTTATTATTCAATTCCTAATACTTTTTACAACAGGAAAATTTTATTTAGATAGAGCGATTAGTTTAGGTATTTTCTTAATGATAGAGTCCTACATCTGGAGAATAGATGAAGTAGTAGAAAGTATTAGCGACTTTGGAGTAAGTTTTAATAAAGTAACAGTATCTCTAAAAAGAATTGGTGAAATACTGAATAATGAATTATATCAAGATGAAAAATATGGTGATAAAGTATTAGAAAATACAAAAGGAATAATTAAGTTTGAAAATGTAAAATTTAAATATACTGAAAAAGAAGATTATACTTTAAAAGGGTTAAATTTAACTATTGAACCAAACAAAAAAATTGCTATTGTTGGACGTAGTGGAAATGGAAAAAGTACAATATTTAACTTACTATTAAGATACTTTGATGCTACAAAAGGAAAGATTATGATTGATAATATAGATATCAAAGATTTAACAGAAGAATCTTTAAGAAACAACTTATCAATTATTAGACAAAGTCCATTCTTATTTAACTTAACTATATTAGAAAACTTTAGACTAGTAAAAGAAAATGTAACATTAGAAGAAGTAAGAGAATGTTGTAAAAGAGCCTATATTGATGAGTACATAATGAGTTTACCTAATAAATATGATACTGTAATTGGAGAAGGTGGAATAAACTTATCAGGAGGGCAAAAACAACGTATAGCAATCGCAAGAACACTCCTTTTAAATACAAAAATAATTTTGTTTGACGAAGCGACCTCTGCACTTGATAATGAGTCCCAAGAATATATTAAAAAGACGATTGATGACTTAGTAAAAGATCATACAGTAATTATTGTTGCTCATAGATTATCAACAATTGTGGATGCTGATACAATTCATGTAATTGAAAAAGGGAAATTAGCTGGTAGTGGAAAACATAAAGAATTATTAGAAAGTTGTGAACCATATCAAAATTTATACACAGCGGAATCAGATATTTAAAAACAAATGAGAAGAACAAAAGTTCTTCTTTTTCTGTGATATAATAAAAATGAGGTGATACTATGACGGTAGAAGAAAAACTAAATAACTTAAATATAAGCTATGATGAGGTAGATCATCCCGCTGTATATACGGTAGAAGAAGCAAAAGAAAAAGTTCCTAAAATAGAAGGAGTAGGGTGTAAAAATTTATTTCTAAAAACGCATAAAAAAGAATTATTCTTATATACTTTACCGGAAGATAAACAGATAAGTTTAAAAGGTTTATCAGAACAACTACAAGTAACAAGATTTCATTTTGCATCTCCAGAAACTCTAGAAGAAGTATTAGGGATAATTCCTGGTTCTGTAACTCCTCTTGCTATTATTAATGATACAGAAAATAAAGTAACAGTAGTCTTGGATAAAGAACTAGGCGGAAAGAAAATATTAGTACATCCAAATAGAAATACCACAACAATTTCCATACAATATGAAGACTTAATAAAATTTATTGAAAGTGAAAAACATAGAATAATAGAAATATAAAAAATTAACTATAGAAAAATAAATTGTTTTGTAGAAATGATGAATAAAAGAGTAAGAATTTGTAATAATTTCTTTTAATATAAAACTATATGAGATAGAAAGGATTAAAGATTATGATAACAGTAAACTGCCAGAGTAGTATAAAAATAACAGAAGGAAAAACAATATATTTTGATCCGTTAAAAGTAGAAGAAAAATATGATGCGGATTTGATTCTTATTACGCATCCGCACTGGGATCATTTTTCAAAAGAAGATATTCTTAAAATAAAAAAAGATATTACAAAAATTATAGGCCCTAATGACATTAGAGAAAGTTTAGTAGAAATGGGTTTTAAAGAAGAAAATATTATTACTACAACACCTTATCAAGAATTAATAGTAGACAATATATTAATAAAAACCGTTCCTGCCTATAACAAAGAAAAAGATTATCACCCAAAAGAAAATAAATGGTTGGGATACTTATTAACAATGGATAATAAAACATATTACATTATGGGAGATACAGATTGTTTAGAAGAAAATGAACAAATTCAATGTGATGTATTATGTATTCCTATCGGAGGAACATATACAATGAATGCATCAGAAGCTGCAGAATTTACCAATATGATTCATCCTCAAAAAGTTATTCCTATACATTATGGGTTAGTGGTTGGTAACACAGAAGATTTAGCCAAATTTAAAAATGAAGTTAACGATACCATAGCTATTGAAGAGTTGATAAAATAAGCAAGCTATGATATAATTGGTGCCAATTATGTAGAAAGAAATCTTGGATGTAAATCAAGGAGTAGTATATGGATATAGAAAAAAATAAAAGAAGTATTATGGAACTAATACTATTTACAATTGTTATAGTCTTTGCTTTCATTAATATGGCAAAAATATGGTCATTTATTAAATATATTATTGCAATATTCATGCCTTTTATCATTGGTGTGATGATAGCTTTTGTATTGAATGTGCTATTAAATGTAGTAGAAAATAAACTATACAGAAAACTGAATAAAAAAAATACAAAACTATGGCAAAGAATAAAACGCCCAGTATCGGTGGTTACCACATTTATGATTATAATTGCGTTGCTTGCACTAGTTTTAGGGTTGATAATTCCCCAACTTCAAAATACAGCTACTATATTTACTGAAAATTTTGATTCTTATAAGAAGGAAAGTGTTAAATTATTACAAAATATTGGTATTGATGATAAGGGTATCAATAAATTAAATAAAAATATAGGTAAAGTAATAACTGAAGTAACAAACTACATTGATAATAATAAACAAGAAATTTTTGAAACAACACTAGGTGTAGCAACCTCAGTAATAGGCACTGTTACTTCCTTTCTTCTAGGACTGATTTTTGCTATTTACATATTATTAAAAAAAGAGGATCTAGCTAGACAAAGTAAAAAAATATTGAAAGCTTACCTATCGGAGAAACAAGAAAATAAAATTAAAGAAATTGCCGAACTTTCTAACAAAACATTTGGTAATTTTATTAGCGGTCAATGTTTAGAAGCTTTAATTATTGGAATTCTTTGTTTTGCTGGAATGTTTATTTTACAAATACCATACGCTTCAACAGTTTCCGTATTAATTGGATTTACCGCATTAATACCAGTATTTGGTGCATTTATAGGAATAGTTGTAGGTGCATTCTTAATTTTGATGGTAGATCCTACTAAAGCTATAATCTTTGTGATATTTCTTTTACTATTACAACAAATAGAAGGGAATTTAATTTATCCAAAAGTGGTAGGAAAATCAGTGGGACTTCCTAGCATTTGGGTAATGGTTGCTGTAACAGTAGGAGCAGGAGTAGCAGGTATTTTAGGAATGTTAATTAGCGTACCATTGTGTTCAATTATTTATAGCATTTTAAAAACAGATGTTAATGATAAACTAAAAGAAAAAACTACCCAAAAGAAAAGAGTTAGTAAAATCTAACTCTTTTATAGTTTATACTCATTTTTTAAGAACTTTAACAAAGCTGAACATCCTTCATATATTTGCTCATACACTTTATTAAAATTTCCAGTATACCAAGGATCTTCAATATCATTATTGGAATTACAAAAACTTAGAAGCTTAAAAACTTTATTTTCTGAGTCATCTCCACAAATACGGTTTATATGAAAAATGTTAGAAGAATCCATGCCAATAATATAATCAAAAGTATCATAATCTTTTCTTAATAAAACAGTAGCTTGTCTATCTTTATATGGAATCTGATGACTTTTTAAGACTTCAACTGCTCTAAAATAAATAGGATTTCCTACTTCTTCAGTACTAGTTGCTTTAGAAGCAACAAATATTTTATCCTGTAAATTATTCTTTTCTAACATAAATTGAAAAATAAATTCTGCCATAGGACTTCTACAAATATTACCCAAACATACAAAACATATCTTAATCATTATATATCATCTCCCTTAAAAGAATATCATATATTTTTAAAACAAGAAAGAATAGTTATGTTATAATAAAAATAATAAGGCACCAACATGAATAATTTATTTTACAGAAAATGTCCATAATCGAAGTAGAAACAGAAAATAAAACGGAAGATAAAAGGAGAACAATAAATGCTAGAAAACTATCAAAAAGATATAAAAAAGATTATTAAAGAATTAAATACTAATGAGCAAACTGGATTAAACACGAACGAAGTAATAACAAGGCAAAAACAATATGGATTGAATGAGCTTAAGCAAAAACCCAAAAAATCTATTTTAAAAATGATCATAGAACAATTAACGGATAAAATGATTATTATTCTTTTAATAGCTTCATTATTATCTTTTGTTCTAGGAGAAACTTTAGAGGGAGGGGTAATTTTATTTATTATTTCCATAAATATCATAATTAGTGTCATTCAAGAAAAAAAGGCTAGTGATGCTTTAGAAGCACTAAGAAACATGAATGCTCCACATACTTTGGTATTAAGAAATGGAAAAAAAGAAAAAATATTAGCTAGAGATTTAGTACCAGGAGATATTGTTTACTTGGAAGCTGGAAATATTATACCAGCTGATATTAGATGGTTGGAAGAACACGATATATTAGTAGATGAGTCGGCATTGACTGGTGAAAGTGTTCCAGTAGAAAAAGATAAAAATTATATCAGTGAAAAGGAAGAACCATTGGGTGAAAGAAAAAACATGGGATTTTCTTCTACAATTATAAATAATGGTACAGGAATCGGAGTAGTTACTAATACCGGTATGACAACCGAAATTGGTACAATAGCAAAACTATTAGATAGTGAAGATAATTTAGAAACTCCATTAAAACAAAAATTAAATAAAATAGGAAAAGTCCTAAGTATTTTAGGGATTATTATCAGTATCTTAATTTTCATTATCGGAATAGTTCATGGGCAAAATCTAATTAGCATATTAATGATAGCTGTATCACTTGCAATATCCGTAATACCAGAAGGGCTTCCGGCAACAGTAACTGTAGTAATGGCAATTGGTGTCCAGAGAATGGCAGAAAAAAGAGCTCTTGTAAAACAACTCCCTGCGGTAGAAACCCTTGGCAGTGCTACTGTGATTTGCACAGATAAAACAGGAACCCTAACAGAAAATAAAATGACAGTGACCGAATTTTATACTGCAGACAATTTGCTAGAAAATAAAGAAAATAACATTACCGATTTATTAGCTTATTGTGCTGTCCTTTGTAATAATTCAAGTATTATCAATGGGGAAGTTCAAGGAGACCCCACAGAAGGAGCTCTATTAAAGTTTGCCGAAGATAATGACTATGATGTTGAAAAAATAATAAATAAAAACAAAAAAGAATATGAAAAGCCGTTCGATTCGGATCGAAAGTTAATGGCTGTAATATGTAAAGATGAACAAGACAAAAAGACGGCATATATTAAAGGAGCACCAGAAGAATTAATAAAGAAATGTAATTATGCCTTTATAAATGGTGAGAAGAAAAAAATTACAGACACAGAAAAAAAACTAATTACAAAAAAATGTGACTATCTTGCAGACAACGCATTAAGAAGTTTAGGATTTGCTTATAAGATAGCAAAATTAACAGAAAAAGAAGTAGAAGAAGATTTAATATTTTTAGGCATCACAGGCATGATTGATCCGCCAAGAAAAGAAGTAATGGCCTCAATTAAAAGTTGTCATGAAGCAGGAGTAAGAGTAATCATGATTACAGGGGATCATAAAAAGACCGCAGTTGCAATAGCAAAACAGTTAGGGATTTATCGTGACTCAGATCTAGCGGTCAATGTGGAAGAGTTCCATGAAATGACTCGAGAAGAACTTCATAAAAAATTACCGAAAATTAGTGTCTTTTCTAGAGTTAGTCCAAAGGATAAATTAGATATTGTAAAGGCTTTGCAAGAGCAACAAGAAATTGTAGGAATGACTGGAGATGGGGTAAATGATGCACCAGCTTTAAATACCGCCGATATTGGTATCGCCATGGGAAAAAATGGAACGGATGTTGCAAAAGATGCTGCTGATATGTTACTACTAGATGACAATTTCTCAACAATAGAAGTGGCGATTAAAGAAGGAAGAAGAATTTATAGAAATATTCAAAAAGTAATCCAATTTTTATTAACTGGAAATATAGCAGAAGTTTTAACTATTCTTCTAGCAATGGTTTTTAACTTAAAAACACCTATACTAGCTGTACATATTTTATTTGTAAATCTAATTACTGACACATTACCAGCTTTAGCATTAGGTGTAGATCCTGCTAATAAAAACACCATGAAACATCCACCGACAAAAAAAGGAACACTTTTTGAAAAGGGAATGATTTTTAATATTGCTTATTATGGAATGTTATTAACTCTACTTTCATTCACAGCATATTTCATCGGTTTACAAAAAAACTATGAAACAGCAATAACCATGACTTTTATTACATTGTGTTTATCACAAATTGTGCATGCAATGAACCAACATTCTAACACAATATCCTTCTTTTCAAAAGAACAACCTAAAAACAAAATGTTATTTTTGGCGATGTTAGCGTCTGTGTTGATTTTGATGACAATAATTTTTGTACCAGCATTAAGTCAATTTTTCTCAATTGCGCCATTAGATAGCACACAATGGTTAATAACTATTGGGTTATCATTTGTACCGCTAGGTGTATCAGAAATTATAAAATTGTTTATCTTAAAAAAATAAAGGAGTAGAAGTATGAAAAAAATAGGAAATACAGCTTTTGCCTATGCAATAATAGCGATGATTTGTGGGGTAATATATAGAGAAGGAAGTAAGTTCTTAGAACTAACACAACCAACTACATGGAGTTTAACACATACTCATTTCTTTGTGTTAGGTATGATATTTTTTCTAATTGTATTGTTATTAGAAAAAAGTTTTAATCTAACACAAAATAAAAAATTCCAAGCATTTTATATTATTTATAATATAGGGCTAATTTGGACAGGCATTATGTTGTGGGTTAGAGGAATATTTGATATTACAAAGGACGCCTCTATTACCTATGATAAGATGATTAGCGGTATTAGTGGAATAGGACACATATTATTAGGAATTGGTATAATTCTGTTCTTTATCGTATTACAAAAACAAATCAAAAATGAAAAAGGGAAAACGACTCAAGATTGAGTCGTTTTTATAAATTATACAGATAAGTGAGAAGAATAATTTTAGCACTCTGTATTGACAAGTGCTAAAATAAGAGTATAATATTCAATGAAGGGGTGATAATATGTATAATAATTATAATGAACAACAAGAAGAAAATGTTCTTGAGAAATATGGGCGTAACATCACTGAAGATGCTAAAAAAGGAAAAATTGATCCAGTTATTGGACGTGATGAAGAAATTCGCAGTATCACCAGAGTATTATCAAGGAAAACAAAAAATAATCCAGTTCTAATTGGTGAACCTGGTGTAGGTAAAACAGCTATTGTGGAAGGATTAGCCTTGAGAATTATTAAGGGGGATGTTCCATCAAGTTTAAAAGATAAAACTGTTTGGGAACTAGATATGGCATCTCTTGTAGCTGGTGCTAAATATCGTGGTGAATTCGAAGAAAGATTAAAAAATGTCTTAAATGAAATCAAAAAAAGTGAAGGCGACATTATTATGTTTATTGATGAAATTCATATGATCGTAGGCACTGGTAGAACAGAAGGTGCTATGGACACTTCAAACATCTTAAAACCAATGCTTGCTCGTGGTGAAATTCATGTAATAGGTGCTACAACGCTAAATGAGTATAGACAATATATCGAAAAAGATGGAGCACTAGAACGTCGTTTTCAAAAAATTAAAGTAGAGGAACCAAACGTTGAAGATACCATTACAATTCTTAGAGGATTAAAAGAACGGTTTGAAATTCATCATGGTGTAACAATCCAAGATAAAGCTCTAATTGCAGCAGCAACTTTATCTAACAGATATATTACGGATCGTTATTTACCAGACAAAGCAATTGATTTAGTAGACGAAGCTTGTGCAACTATCCGTGTACAAATGGATTCCGTGCCATTTGAACTAGATAACCTAACTCATAGAATCATGCGATTAGAAATCGAACGTCAAGCAATCAAAAAAGAAAAAGATGAGATTTCTAAAAAACGTAGAGACGACATTGATAAAAATCTAACTACAATGAAACAAAAAGAACAAGAATTAACCGAGGCTTGGAATAAAGAAAAGAATTTAAATGAAAATATCAAGAAAAAGAAAAAAGAATTAGAAGATGCAAAATTCAAACTTGATCAAGCTGAAAACAAATATGACCTAGAACAAGCTGCTATCCTTCGTCATGGCACAATTCCAAAATTAGAAAAAGAATTGGAACAATTAAATAATGTAGAAAAAAATAAAATTTTAAGTGATACTGTAACGGAAAATGATATTGCCAAAATTATTGCTAAATGGACAAATATTCCTGTGGCTAAATTAGTAAGTAGCGAAAAAGAAAAATTATTGTCTTTAGAAGAAAATATGAAAAAACGTGTTATGGGACAAGATGAAGCCTTAGAGTTAGTAAGCGATGCTGTTATAAAATCAAGAAGCGGTATCAAAGATCCAAATCGACCAATTGCATCATTCCTATTCCTAGGACCAACTGGTGTAGGTAAAACAGAAGTTGCTAGAACTTTGGCATACGAATTATTTGACGATGAACGCCATATGGTACGAATCGATATGAGTGAATATATGGAAAAATTTTCTGTTTCAAGATTAATCGGTTCTCCTCCTGGTTATGTAGGATACGAAGAAGGTGGGCAATTAACAGAAGCAGTAAGAAGAAATCCGTATAGTATTGTCCTATTCGATGAGGTAGAAAAAGCTCATCCAGAAGTGTTGAACTTATTATTGCAAATTTTAGATGATGGACGAGTAACTGATTCTAATGGTAGAACAGTAGATTTCAAAAATACTATTATTATTATGACATCTAATTTAGGCAGTGAACATATTCTAGATGGTAATAAAGATCTAGTGATGAAAGAGGTAAAACAACATTTTCGTCCTGAATTTATTAATCGTATCGATGATATAATTATCTTTAATCCATTAACAAAAGAAGCAACCGGTCATATTTTAGATAAAATAATAGATGAAATCGAAACTAGATTAAAAGATATTGACATAAAAATTACATTAACACCAACAGCAAAAAAACAATTGATTGATACTGGCTATGATATTAATTATGGCGCAAGACCATTAAAACGTTTAGTATCTAGAACAATAGAAACTATGCTTTCTAAAAAAATAATCGCTGGAGATATTAAACCAAGTGATACGGTAATAATTGATTATCAAGGGGATAATTATATAATACAAAATTAAGAGGAGCTTTCCTCTTTTTTATTATATTAAAATGTAAAAAAACTAAATAATTTTATAAAAGTCAAATTAAAATAATAATAAAACTGTCAAAAAAACAGAATCTAATCGAAATATTACAAATTTTAAAAATCAAACTACAATTCTTTAATAGAATTGTAGTTGTTTCATGACATTCTAAGATTTGTCAATAATAAAATTTTATGTTATATTAATGCATAACGAAAAGACACGAAATTTACTATT
>CALVYB010000008.1 GCA_944371955.1 uncultured Bacilli bacterium | reverse complement strand
AAACTACACCAATTAATTATCGATGTAGTCATAGTTAGAACTTTTTATTTCGTGTATAAATTTATTAAATCAGTTCTTAATACTTGTTTTTTTATAAATATTTTTCTTTGTTTGTGTTGTATAAATTTATTAGCTGAGTATAGAGTTTTGGATTTATTTGTTTTTTTAATTCTATAAAACTTTTTTCATTTCCCTCTAAAATTTCGCTATAATTCTTTATAATAAATTGATATAATATAGTTGTTTCAGAGTCGGTTAATGAAATACCAATCTTTTTTGCATATTCGTAGATTAATTTTGGAGTAAGATATGGTATCCAGTTTTTGATTAATTCTTTATACATATTTCACCTCATTAAAATATATGAAATAACTTTGTCAAAAATGTGGTAGACTATATTAGTGAAAGAGGGATGCTATGACAAGACTTTATTTAAACCGTCCAGAAAAGAAAATTAATTATAATCAGATTATTTCTAAACGTTTTTTATTTTTTTTAGTAATTCTTCTTCTGTTATTTTGTGTTTTAGTGATTAAATTATATACCGTTATGGTTGTGGATGCTAAAGATTATAAAAAAACGTTAAAGGAACTTTCTTATACCAAGGTAGTAGGGACCAGTGCTCCTAGAGGGAGAATTTATGATAGAAATCATAAAATAATTGTTGATAATAAAGCAATTAAAAGTATTACTTATAAAAAAGATAAAAACATTTCTACTAGTCAAATGATTGAGCTTGCCTATACTGTTTCACCTCATTTAGAACTATCTTATTCTAGTTTAACTGATAGAGCCAAAAAGGAATTTTATTTAGCAAAATATCCTCAGTTATGCGATGAAAAAATTACTAAGAAAGAAAGAGGAAAAGTTAAAACAGGTGAACTTAGTACTACAGATTTGCAAGAACTTAAAATAGAACGTATCACGACTAGTGAGTTGTCTAGTTTTACAGAGCTCGATTTGCAAGCTGCTTATTTATATTATTTAATGAATAAAGGATATACATATGATCAAAAAATTATTAAAGAAGAGGCTACTGATCAAGAATATGCTTATATTGCTGAACATAATAGTGAGTTAACTGGTTTTAATACAGTTTTAGATTGGGAACGAGTGTATCCTTATGGTGATACCTTTCGCAGTATTTTAGGAACGGTTTCTACTACGACGCAAGGGTTGCCAGCTGAAGAAAAAGATGAATATTTATCAAAGGGGTATGCTTTGAATGATCGCGTTGGCCTTAGCTATCTAGAAAAGCAATATGAAGATTATTTACGAGGCGAAAAAGCTGAATATCAAGTGATTAATTCTCATGAATTAAAATTAATTAAAGAAGGAAAACGTGGTAATGATATCGTTTTAGCTATTGATATAGAATTACAACAAGAAGTAGAAAAGATTTTAACTGAGCAAATTTTAAAGACAAAGTCAGAACCTAATACTCAATATTATGATCATTCTAGTGTTATTATTCAAGATCCAAATACTGGGGAGATTTTAGCGATGGCATCTAAAAAATTAGTAGGTAATCAGGTTGTGGATAATACAACTAGTGTTTTTACTCTTCCAATAACGCCTGGATCTGTTGTTAAAGGGGCATCTATGTTGGTCGGTTATAATACAGGAGCTGTTAAAATTGGAGAATATATGTTTGATGAATGTGTTAAAGTTGCGGGAGCTCCTGAAAAATGTTCGTCTGTTAATAATTTGGGAACTATTAATGATATTACGGCTTTGGCTAAAAGTAGTAATGTTTATCAGTTTAAAGCAGCTATCAGGGTCAATGGTCAAGAGTATTCTCCTGGTATGAAACTTAATTTTAATCAAAAGGCTTTTGATACTTATCGTAATATGTATCATTCCTTTGGTTTAGGAGTTGAAACAGGTATTGATTTACCATCAGAAGGTATAGGATATGGTGCCAAACAAGATACGAATTCGGGTAACTTATTAGATTTTGTAATGGGCCAGTATGAGTCATATACACCTTTGCAATTATCACAATATATTACTACTATAGCAAACAATGGTAATAGACTTGTTCCTCATCTATTAAAAGAAGTACATAAATCTACGGAAGATTCCAGTTTGGGAGAAACTATTTTAACCGTCGAAAAAAAAGTTTTGAACACTATTGATACAAAGCCAGAGTATATGGCGAGAGTTAAAGAGGGCTTTTATGCTGTTATGCATTCTACTGGTGGTTATGGAAGAGGATATATTGATAATAAATGGGATGCGGCTGGTAAGACGGGTACATCTCAAAGTTTTATAGATACTGATGGAAATGGTATTATTGACACAGAGACTATTACATCATCTTTTGTTGGATATGCTCCTGCTAATAATCCAGTTATGACGATTATGGTGACCTCTCCAAATTCTTCTCATCCTAATTCTAGTACTGATTATGCTAGTTTGGTTACTTTACATATTACTAAAGAAGTTACTAATAAGTTTTTTGAATTGTATTATAATTAGTAAATAAAAGAAAATGATTGCTTTTCTTTTATTTTTTTGATATACTATGGCGTGATTTGGTTGAGAATATGGGAGAAATATATGATGATATTAATAATATGCACTCCGTAGAAAGTTAAGAGCAGGTTAAGCTTAATTGAAGGTTTGTGATAATCTGGAAGTTGATCCAAATTTAGTTTGGGTAAGGTTGATTCCGATGCAATAGTAAATGGTAATAGTGGTCATCAGAATCAAATTTCGTTTTAAAAAAAATAAAAATGTGTAATTATTTGTAATTATTAAAAAAAACTTTTGCAATTTATTGTTTTTTTGATATAATACCTATAGACGTGTAAGGAGGGATAGAAATGGCTAAAGAAGGAAAAAGACAAATGAAGACTCTTGTTTGTACTGAATGCAAAGAAGAAAACTATAGAAAACCAAGAAATGTACAAAATACTACAGAACGTCTTGAAATTAGTAAGTATTGTCCTAAATGTAGAAAACATACAACACATAAGGAAAAGAAATAAAATAAGTTTATCACTTATTTTTAATTTTATGTAGGGAGTGAGTTTAATGATTAGTACAAATGATTTAAAAAACGGTATTACAATTGAAGTAGAAGGTGCTATTTATGTTGTTATGGATACACAACATGTAAAGCCTGGTAAAGGTGCTGCTATTGTAAAAGCTAAATTAAAGAACTTAAGAACTGGCGCTATTTTTGAAAAAACTTTTAATGCTGGTGTAAAAGTTGCTACTGCTCATATTGATAAACAATTAATGCAATATTTATATACTATGAGTGATGTTTATTATTTTATGAATATGGATACTTATGAGCAATTAGAATTATCTAAAGAAGTTATTGGTGATAATGCTAAATATTTGAAAGAAAACTTAGAAGTTTACATTACTATGTTTGAAGGCGAAGTATTAGGTATAGATTTACCAGATAAAGTAGAATTAACTATTACTCATACTGAAGCAGCTGTAAAAGGTAATACTACAAATAATGCACTTAAAGATGCTGAAGTTGAAACTGGGTATATTGTACGTGTTCCTTTGTTTATTGAAGAAGGAGAAAAAATTATTGTATCTACCAGTGATGGTAAATATGTTTCAAGAGCGTAAGCTCTTTTTATTTTGTCTAATTGCTGTCTACTTTTTCTTTCTTCTATTTTATTTTTTAGTTTTATAGTATAATTAGATTGTAATAGATGGGAGTATAGATAGTATGGCAAAAAAGAAAAGAAAGAAACAAACAAAAAAGAGTTTTGAATATAAATATGAATTAATAGGACTAGTTTTATTAGTTTTATCAGTCTTAGGAATTGGTAAATTAGGGGTGGCTGGTGAGTTGGTTGCTTCTTTCGCTTTGTTTCTGGTAGGCTCTATTTATATGGTTTTATTAGCCGTGTTTTTTATTGTAGGTGGGTATTTACTGATTAAAAGAGAATGGCCAGATTTTTTCTCTACTAAATTGATAGGACTTTATATTCTTAGTATTGGTTTTTTGGTAATTATGCATCAAGATTTTGTTTTGGAACATGATGGTAACATGATGCTTATTTTTAAATCTACAATGGATCAACTGGTTGCTTCTTTTAACGGTATTATGAATACAGGAGTTTTGGAAAATTGGTATTCAGTTGGTGGGGGAGTTATTGGTTGTATTTTTGCCATTATATTTGATAAGCTATTTTCATATGCTGGTATGCAGATTGTTTCTTGGGTTTTAGTGATTGTTGGATTTTGTTTGTTTACAGGTTTTTCTATTATAGACTTTGTTAAAGATAAAATAGCAAGGCAAAAAGAAAAATTAGAACAAGCTAAGGAACGTAGGTTACTTAAAGGGGAGAAAGAAAATAAAAAAGCTGTTATTATTAATAATGGAGAAGAAGATGAAGAATCTGAGGAAAAAGAAAAGCATATTAAAATTACTAGTATTGACGATTTGAAAAAAGTTCCTGTGAAGGAAGAAACTGTTGAAAGTAAAGAGTCTAATACTAATATTAATGCGGAAATTCCTACAACGAATCATGAATATCAGCTACCACCGCTTAGTTTATTGAATCAACCGAAGAAAAAACAAAAAGAAACAGATGAAGCATCTATTGAAAAAAATATAGAAACGTTGGAACGAGTATTAAAAGATTTTAAAATTGTTGGTAAAGTAGTAGAGGTTCATATAGGACCTACAGTTGCTCAATATGAATTAGAAATTGCTAGTGGTACTCGGGTTAATAAAATTACGAGTATTAACCGTGAAATTGCTTTGGCTCTTGCTAAGAAGGATGTTAGAATTGAAGCGCCAATACCTGGTAAAAACACGGTTGGAATTGAGTTTGCTAATGATGTTGCGACTCCAGTAAGTTTTTATGAAATTATTAGTAGCAAACAGATGATGAATGCCATGGATAAAAAACTTATGGTTCCTCTTGGTAAAAGTATTATGGGAGATATTGGTGTTTGTGAGATTAATAAAATGCCACATATGTTGATTGCAGGTACTACTGGTAGTGGTAAATCTGTTTGTGTTAATGGTATAATTTGTTCTATTTTAATGCGTGCTCGTCCTGATGAAGTTAAACTGGTTATGGTAGATCCGAAGGTTGTTGAATTATCGGTTTATAATGGTGTTCCACATTTGATGTGCCCAGTTGTTTCTGATCCTAAAAAAGCGGCTGTTGCGCTTTCTAAAATGGTTGCTGAAATGGAACGTCGTTATGAGACTTTTAGTGAAACTAAAACTAAAAATATTGAAACTTACAATTCTTATATAGAAAAATGGAATGAAGATCATAAAGCTGATGGAGTTACAAAAGCAAAACTTCCATACATTGTTGTTATTATTGATGAGCTTGCTGATTTGATGATGGTTGCTGCTAAAGAAGTAGAAGATTCTATTCTTCGTATTACACAAAAAGCTCGTGCAGCAGGAATTCATTTGATTGTTGCAACGCAAAGACCTTCTACAGATGTTATTACAGGATTGATTAAAGCGAATATTCCTTCTCGTATTTCATTTGCGGTTGGTTCTGGAATAGATTCTCGTACTATTTTAGATCAAACTGGGGCTGAAAAATTGCTTGGTAAAGGAGATATGTTATTTTTACCAATTGGTGTTAATTCTCCGACTCGTATTCAAGGTTCCTTTATTACAGATGATGAAATTAAGAGAATTATTGATTTTACTGTAGAGCAACAAAAAGCACAATATGATGAGAAGTTGATGAATTTAGAAGCAATTGATCACAATGTAAGTAATGTTAGTGGACAAGAGTTTGGTGATGCTGCTAATGATGAAGATCCTTTATATAATGATATTGTTCAATTTGTTATAGAAAGTCAAAAGGCTAGTGCTTCGCTATTACAAAGACGTTTCAAATTAGGATATAATCGTGCGGCAAGACTTATCGATTTATTAGAAGAAAGAGGGATCATTGGTCCTACTAATGGTTCTAAACCTAGAGAAGTTCTTGTTCAATTAGATAATAGTGGTGAAGAAGAGGCAGAATAGTCTTTTCTTTTTGTTCTTTTGTATTATAATATTTTTGTGAGGTAATTTATGTATAAGATTAAAATTAATAAAAGATTTTTAGCTATTTTACTTAGTATGGGAATTGTATTTTCTCTTAGTAGTTGTAGTTCTAGTAAAAAGGAAGATACTTCTAATAGTAATGTTCCTAGTGGGAGTGAAGAAGTTATAGATTCTGAAGCAGAAGTAAATGATGATATTATTCCAGTAGAAACAGTTTTACCGGAAGAAAACTTTGATTATTTTTATACGGATTTGATAGATGTTGAAGGGATGATACAAATGAATAAACTTGATCAAGTAAAACGTAAGGCGAAAGATATTTTTATTACTGGTATTGATTTTATTTTTTATAATGGTGTAATTTCGGGGGTTACTTTTGATGAATTAACTGAAGAGGGTAAAAGGATTACTATGAATAATTTGGAGGCTTTAGGTGATATGGTTGATCAAGTGATTCCTGGATGGAGAGATGAACTTTCTGATAAATATTCGATTGCTAGTGAATTTGTTGGTGATATGTATTTATCTGTTCTTGATAAAATACGAGGGTATTTAGGTGATGAAAATTATGAAGCACTTGGTAATATTAAAAATCAAATCTTTGGTGATGTACATGATGCTTATGACAGTGTTAAAGGTCGTGTCAAGTCGTGGTATGAAGAGTTTAGAAGTAAGAAATAATCTTACTTCTTTTGTTTTCAATTTTATGTATTCTTGGTATAATAAATAATGTAGAAAGAAGGTATGTTATGGCAACACCACATATAGAAAGTAAATTAGAAGATATTGCAGAAGTAGTTTTAATGCCCGGAGATCCTCTTCGAGCTAAATATATTGCAGAAAATTTTTTGGAGAATGCTAAGTTAGTTAATACTGTTAGAAATATGTATGGATATACTGGGTGTTATAAAGGGAATAGAGTAACTGTTTTTGCATCTGGTATGGGAGTACCAAGTATTGGAATTTATTCTTATGAACTTTATAAATTTTATAATGTTAAAAAAATTATTCGCATTGGTACAAGCGGGTCTTTTCATCCTGATATTAAAATATTGGATGTGGTTTTATCTACTGGTAGTTATTGCAAAAGTTATTTTGATCAATTGTTAGATAATCAAGATATTAATTTTGTTGAAGCTAGTCATATATTAAATCAAAATATTGAAAAAGTTGCTGATAATACACATATTCCAATTAAAATTGGAAAGACTATTACTAGTGATGTATTTGATTTATATGCCGATAATAAAGATGTATTTAGAGCTAATTTTCCGGGCGATGATTATTTATCAGTGGAAATGGAAGCGTTTGGTTTATTTTATATGGCAAGAAAATTGGGAAGAGAAGCAAGCTGTTTAATGACTGTTGTCGATTCTTTATATGATAAGAGAAGTCTTTCTAGTGAAGAAAGAGAAAAGTCTTTAGATCAAATGATACAATTGGCACTTGATGCTGTTATATTATAATGTTGAAATGGGGTGAACTATGGAATACATAAAAAAGGATTTAGGTTCTTATAATTTACATTTGATTAAGACAAATCAATTTAAGACGATTACTGTGCGTATTGCTTTTCGTAGTCCGGTGGTAAAAGATAAAATTACTTTACGTAATGTTTTATGCGATATGTTTTTACAGTCTAGTGGTAAATATCCTAGTAAAAGAGAGTTAACTATTGCAGCTCAGGAGTTATATGCAGCTGATATCGAAACTCATAATTCTCGTCTTGGTAATTATAATAATTTAGATGTTTATTTAACTGTTTTACATGATAAGTATACAGAAGAGGGGAATTTTAAGTCGGCTTTACAGTTTTTAAATGAAATTGTTTTTCATCCTGATGTTTGTAATCAAAAGTTTTCTTCTGAAAAATTAGAGATTGTTAAAAGTACTATGCGCAGTAACCTTTCTTCTTTAAAGGAAGATGGAGCAAGTTATAGTTTGTTACGTTTGTTTGAAGTGATGGACAAAACTAGGGTGTCGTCTTATAGAATGGTTGGGTATTTAGAAGATTTAGATAAGGTTACACCAGAAACATTATATCAGTATTATCAAAAAATGATACATAGTGATATGGTTGATGTTTTTGTGATTGGAGATATTGATTTTAAGGAAATGACTGAAATGATTAGACAGTTTATTCCAATTAAGACTGTAAAGAGACAAAAAATTCCTTATTTGCTTGATGATGTTAGACCTAGAGTAAAAAGAATGTTTGAAAAAGAAAAAATTGATACCTCTCAATCTAAATTAGCTATTGGGTGTAGATGTTATAAACTTTCTTCTTATGAACGCAATTATGTTCTTACTTTATATAATATTATTTTGGGTGGTAGTGGAGATTCTAAGTTATTTAAAGAAGTTAGAGAAAAGAATTCTTTATGTTATGTAATTAATTCTGTTCCCAATAAATTAGATCTTTTGGTTTTGATACGAGCAGGTATAGATAAAGAAAATTATTCTAAGACATTGGAACTTATTGACAAGCAATTGCAAAGTATGCGTAAAGGGAATTTTAGTGATGATGAAATTAAAGTTGCAAAAGAATATTTTTGTACAGCCTTAGATGAAGTTATGGATAACCCAAATAGGATTTTAGACAATTATTATATGATGGAGTTACTTGGTACTGATGATTTAGAGGAGAAACGTCATAAAATTATGGGAGTTAGTAAAGCAGATATTATTAAGGTTGCTAAAAAGATTAAGATGGATACAGTATTTTTATTAGAAGGTGATAGTCATGAAGAAAATTAATTTAAAAGGACTAGATTTAGTTGCTTATACAGAAACGCTTTCTAATGGTTTAGATATCATTTTTGTTCCTTTTGAAAAGAAATCTAATTATTTTATTAGTTACGCTACTCGTTTTGGAAGTGAAATTACTAGTTTTACTCCTGCTTCTGAAAAAAAGAGTCATAAAGTTCCTGATGGTATTGCACATTTTCTAGAACATAAAATGTTTGAGCAAGAATCTGGTGAGGATCCTTTTGCCTATTTTTCTAAAAGTGGTACAGGTGCGAATGCTTCTACTTCTTATGATAATACGCAGTATATTTGCTATGGAACTAAAAATTTTGAAGATAATTTAAGATATTTACTTCGATATGTAAATGCTCCTTTTTATACAGATGAAAATGTAGAAAAAGAAAAGGGAATTATTGCTGAAGAGTTAAAAATGTATGCAGATTTACCTGATGTTCAGTTAGAAACTAGATTACGAGAAAATATTTATCATGAACATCCTAGAAGAGTAGATATAGGAGGAACAGTTGAAGAAATTTATAAAATAACAAAAGAGGATTTGTATTTGTGTTATAACAATTTCTACAGTCCTAATAATATGTTTATACTTGTGGTTGGAAAATTTCCAATGGATGAGGCTATGAGTATTATTCATCAAGAATTAGATAATAAAGAAAATTTAGAAAAAGCACAAATAACTCCTATTAAAGAGAAAAAAACTGTTCGAAAGAAAGAAGAAAGTTTTGTTGGCAATATTCAGGTACCTAAAATTGCAGTCGGTTTAAAGATTGCTATTTCTGATTTAGGAGAATATGATGACTTAGAGTTGGATTTGTATTTAAATATGTTTTCCACCATGCTTTTTGGTTCTTCTTCTTTGTTTAGAGAACGAGCACGAAGTGAGAAACTTTTAAATAATTTTTATAGTGATTGGGATAATATAGAACAATATAAGACTTTTTTGATTTTATCTTCTACTAATCATCCGGAAAGTTTAGTAAAAGCAATAAAAGAAGAGTTGTCTAAACATGAATTAGATGAAAATATGTTTAATAGGATGAAAAAGGTATGGGTAGCTAATGAAGTGAAAATGGCAGATTATATTGATTCTACTGTTAATAATATTTATGATGATATGATTCGTTATCATAAAGTAGTTCCTAATAAGATTGATATGATACGTAATATGAATATGCAAACATTGGAAAGAATTGTTTCTAAAATTGATTTTGATAATATGAGTGTTGTTATTATGAATGTTCAAGATGAAGTATTATAAACTTGCTTTTGGCAAGTTTTTTTGTTGCAAGTTTTTTTGTTGCAAAATGTCAATTTGACAATTTTTCTTTTTTATGATATAATCTGCACGTATAGTTAAGGGGGAATTTTATATGAGAAAATCAAGAGGAAAGATAAGAATTCCTAACTTAAGGAGAGCAACAGCTGCTTTGCTTTTAGGAACTGTTTTGGTTGGGGGAACTGTGGGAGCAGTTCATCATTTTGGCAGCGAAAAAGAAGAAAATAATTCTAAAACTTCAGAGGGGCATAGTGATTTTATTCCGTTATCCTTTTTAGCTCCTGGGAAAGATGAGTTCGTAGTTTTAGATGTTGGTAATCATTGGCATGATGGTGTTCTTTTGCAGGATACAAAGCTAAAATATTGTGAAAAGAATGGTATTGGTTGTGGAATAGTTATTACTCTTGATTCGTCTAGTTTAGCCACTGTTTATGAAGATGTTGAATATGTAAAAGGGCTTGTTTCTGATTATAGTATTTCTTATCCTGTATATTTGAATGTGGATGCTTTGATGAAAGACACTAGTTTGAATACTGCCGCTATGACGGAATATGCTACTGCTTTTTTACAAAAATGTAGTGACAACGGAATATATGTTGGTGTTTATGGTACAGATAGTAATTTATGCCGTTTTAAGAAATATACTGGAATTGATTCTTATGATGCGTTTGTTGTTCAAGATGCAGAAGAAGTTCAATATGATGGTTCTTATACAATTTTGGAAGATTTAGATGGCAATATTCGATCTTCTATAGATTTAGAGAATGTTATTAATCAAAACGGCAATAATACTGTTGATGGTTTTCAGTATGATAAAGTGCATACAGTCACTGAGGGTGAAGAACTTTTAGATATAGCTTTTCAGTACGGTTTAAGTGCTGATGATATTTTGAGTTTTAATGGTATTAATGAGAAAGATTTGACTGTTGGGAGAGAAATCCGTATTCCTAGTGCATTATGTGATGATGTTCCAAAAACTTTTGCAGTAGCGGATCCTCCGTTACGCGGCGCTGACTTATCTTATGCACAAGGTGACAATATTAATTGGGAGAAGATGGCAGAAAATTTTGAGTTCTTAATTTTTAAATGTGCAGAAGGAACGCATATAGATTCTTGCTTTGAAAATAATATGATTCAAGCAGAGTTCTATGATATTCCGGCTGGCGTATATTGTTATAATGCATATGATATGACTAATACTACTTCTATGGAGGATTTTATTGCTAAACAAAAAGAACAAATTGATACAGTTCTTCAGGCATTACAAAATAAGAAAGTAGTGTATCCAGTCTATTTAGATATTGAAACACCTAGTGGTGCTACTTGGGATGAAAGATTTAATGCTGAATATGTTAGTGCCATGTTAAACTTATGGGTGGAAAAAGTAAGTCAAGCTGGTTATATTCCTGGTCTTTATTCTAATCAGTATGGCCTTAAGAATTTACAGGCATTGGTTAATTACCCTTTGGAAGATCATTTTGAATTATGGATTGCAGGGGGGGAACAATATACTTCAGGAAAAGAGGATATTCCGCTAGAAGAGGTTAGACCATCTTCTCTTCTAGAAGAGAATCCAGCTATTTCTATGGTTCAGTCTACAGATAGTGCAGTTAATTCTGGAGCTGGAAACGGAAAGGGACATCTAGATATTAATTTTTCTGGAATAGATTATTCAAACCCTAAATTTGATAATTTTGGTGATAGTGGTGGGCTATTAGGTGTTCATGATTTTGGTTGCCCACGTCCTCCTGTTCGAGAAGCTGGTATTGGTATTGTAGGTGTTGTAAGTTTAGCAGGTTTAGCTATTGTAGCTGGTAAGTTAAAAAGTAAAACAGGGCACGGAAAACGATTAGTAAGATAAAAGTATTAGTTGTTAGTTATTAAAGTTTATAAAATTATTATTGTTAAACTGTGAAAAGAAAAAGTAATTTATCCTCTTATTTTAGTGATGTTACCGGTTGGTGAAAGGTAATAGTAATGATAAATGAAGCGCGTCTTGGAGTTTAAATCGCAAAAAAGCGTTATAATGTTAAGTGCATAGAAAGTCTATGAAATAAGGTGGTACCGCGAGAAATCGTCCTTATTCGTGGACTTTTTTATTTTTTAGGAGAGTGATTATTATGGATATTAAAAATTATATTAAAGAAAAAGTTAAAGAAATTTTACAATTAGAAAAAGATGTGGTTGTAGAAATACCGCCTAGAGAGAATATGGGAAATTACAGTATTCAATGTGCTAATTATAGAACAGAGGAGTTAAAAACTCCTATGGATGTTGCAAAATACGTTCAAGAACACTTTGTGGATGATAAAAACTATTTTAGACAAATTATGCTTATGGGACCTTATATTAATTTTTATATTAATTATGAAGTGTTAGCTAATTATGTTATTCCAATGATTGAAGAAAATAAAAGTCAGTATGGTTCTTCTAATGAAGGAAAAGGCGATTTTCTTTTAGTAGAACATACTTCTATTAATCCTAATGCGGAACCTCATATTGGTAGATGCAGAAATAGCTTAATTGGAGATTTTTTATCTAACTTATATCAGTTTTCAGGATATTCTGTAGATCGTCATTATTATATTAATGATTTAGGTAAAAAAATTGCTTTACTTATTATAGGCATTGAGTCTTATGGTCTTAGCGATGATAGTTTTTCTTCTATTTTAGATGTTTATGTAAAAATTAGTAAAGATGCAAAAGAAGATAGTTCTATTGATGAAAAAGCATTTCTTTATTTAGAAAAAGTAGAATCTGGAGATAAAGAAATGATACAAAAATTTAAAGATATTACTGATAAATGTGTTCGCGGACAACTAAAGATTTTTGGAGAATTAAATATTCATTTTGATATTTTTACTCATGAATCTGATTATGTTTATGATAGAAGTGAGATTGATTTTGTTTTAACTCAATTAAAAGAAAAAGATAGATTAAAAGAGGATGAGTTAGGAAGATATTATGTTGATTTAACTGGTTATGATATTCCTACTAAAGAGCCGGTTTTAGTATTGACTAGATCTAATAAAACCACTTTATATCCAATGAAAGATATTTTATATACCATTTATAAAATAAAAAGGAATCCAGAACATAATTTTATTGTATTGGGTGAAGATCAAGCTGTTTATATGCAACAGATTAGTGCTGTTTTGGATATTTTAGGATATGAGTCACCTAAATTGGTTAGTTATTCATATGTATTATTAGATGGTGGCAAAATGAGTACTTCTGGTGGTACTGTCGTTTTAGTTACTGAGTTTATGAAGGCGGTTAAAGAAAAGCTAGAAGAAAATTTATCTTCTAGAGGTGAAAAAATTAGTCCAGAGGATTTACAGAAATTATGTAATGCTAGTATTAAGTTTACTATGTTAAATGTTTCTAAAAATAAGATTGTTAATTTTAACTTAGAAAAGTCTACTAGTTTTACTGGGGAATCTGGTATTTATATTTTATATAGTATTGTTAGAATTAATTCTATACTTAAGAATGTTGGAGATGTTTCTTCTAATATTATTAAACTAGTTGAACCGATTGAATATAAGATCGTACACGATCTATATAGATTTCCGGAGGTTATTCAAGAATTATTACAATCTTATGAACCTGCACATTTAACAAAGTATTTATTTAACTTAACACAACAGTTTTCTAAATTTTATGAACAAATTAATATTTTACGTGAGGATGATTTGGTTTTGAAAGCTTCTAGAATAAGACTTATATGTGCTATTAAGGTAGTACTTGAAACTGGTCTTAGAATATTAGGAATTGATACTATTGAGCATATGTAGAAAAGATTGATTTATTCAATCTTTTTCTTATGTTATAATGTAGTAAGAGGTGGTACTTAGTGAGAAAAGTAGCGATTATTGGAGCTGGCCCTGCTGGTGTTATGTGTGCCATTCAGGCAGTTAATGATGATGTTCAAGTCGTTTTATTTGATAAAAATCCAAAGCTTGGTAAAAAGCTTTTAGCAACAGGGAATGGGCGTTGCAATTATTGGAATAGTAATCAAAGCCTGGAACATTATCATAGTAGTAATTCTGAATTATTATCTAATATTATTACATTAGAAGTCCAAGAAGAAGTTTTGAAGTTTTTTGATAAGTTAGGTATTGTTCCTCATATTAGGGATGGGTATTATTATCCTTATTCTAATCAGGCTAGTAGTGTTAGGGACTTATTAGAAAGTTATGCTAAAAAAGTTGGAGTTCATTTTTCTTTTGATACCACCGTCGTAGATATTTTTAAAGAAGATGAAAAGTTTGTCGTGGTTATGAAAGATGGTTGCGAATATTTTGATGACATAGTAATTGCGACAGGTTCTAAAGCAAGTCCTAAAACTGGTTCAACAGGAGATGGATATTTGTTTGCTGAAAAGTTTGGACACAATATCATTCCTATATATCCAGCATTAGTACAAGTTATTACTGAAGGAAATTTTTTGAAAGATTGGGCAGGTGTACGTTCTTTTTGTAGTGTTTCTTTGTTTCAAGATGGAAAATTTATAAAAAGGGAATTTGGCGAGATTCAATTAACTGATTATGGGGTTAGTGGCATTTGTGTTTTTAATTTAAGTCGATATATTTCAAAGGGTATTCATGAAAATAAGAAATGTCAATTATTACTTAATTTTTTACCGTTTTTAGATGGTAAAAATAAAGAGGAAATTGATTCTTGGTTTTCTTTGAGAGGACAAGTACTAGGTGATAGTTCTTTAATAGAATTTTTAGAAGGAGTTCTTCCATATAAGTTATTATTAGTTATTTTGAAAAGGTGTGGGTTGTCATTTAAAGGAACCTGGAATCAGTTGACTGATGATGAAAAGAATATTCTTATTAATATGATTTTAAAGTTTTCTCTTTCTGCAACTGGTACGAAAGATTTCAGTTTTTCTCAAGTTTGCAGTGGCGGGGTACCACTTAGTGAAGTTAATTCTGTTTTGGAATCTAAAAAAGTATCCCATTTATATTTTGTTGGTGAAGTGTTAGATGTTGATGGTGATTGCGGAGGATATAATTTAGGTTTTAGTTTTATGTCAGGTATAATTGTTGGTAAGGCATTACGAGGTGAAGAAAAATGATTCGTGTACGTCAAGTAAAAGTAAGATTAGGCGAAGAAGATTTTTTAAAGAAAGAAGTTGCACGTAAATTACATATAAGTGTTAGTGAGATATTAGATCTTATTATTGTAAAAAAATCCTTAGATGCTAGACGTAAAGATGATATTCATTATGTTTATGAAGTCGATGTTTTAGTAGTTTCTGATTCTAAAGTTTTGAAAAAAACTCATTCTAAAGATATTTTTTTAGCACCAAAAGAGGAGTATAAACTTCCAGTAATGGGTAAAGAAAAACTTTCTAATCGTCCTATTATCATAGGAAGTGGTCCTTGTGGGTTAATGTGTGCTTATATGTTGGCTAAAGAAGGATATTTTCCTATTGTTATTGAACGAGGAGAAAAGGTTGAGGACCGAGTAAAGACGGTTTCTAATTTTTGGAGTGGAAGTATTTTGAATCCTGATTCTAATGTTCAGTTTGGAGAAGGGGGAGCTGGTACTTTTTCTGACGGTAAATTAAATACTATGGTTAAGGATAAGTTTTTCCGTGGTAAACAAGTTTTTTCTATTTTTGTAGAGCATGGTGCACCCTCTGAAATTATGTATTTGCAAAAACCACATATTGGTACGGATTTATTACAAGATGTTGTTAAAAATATAAGAAATTCAATTATTCGTATGGGAGGAGAATTCCGTTATTCTGCTTGCCTTACGGATGTATTTATTGAAGATGGTAAAGTAGTGGGAGTAGAAATTAATGGTAAAGAACAGATTAGTTGTTCTGTCTTAGTTTTGGCAATAGGGCATAGTGCTAGAGATACTTTTTCAATGCTTTTTAAAAGAGGGTTAGAAATGAAGGCCAAACCATTTGCAGTTGGAGTTCGTATTCAGCATCCACAAAGTATGATTCAGATGAGTCAATATGGTACTATGGATTCTAGGCTTCCTGTTGCTGACTATAAACTTACTTATAACACGAGTAAAGGACGAGGAGTTTATTCTTTTTGTATGTGCCCTGGGGGATATGTTGTTAATTCTTCTAGTGAGATAGGGCGCCTTGCTATTAACGGTATGAGTTATCATGCCAGAGATAGTAAGAATGCTAATAGTGCTTTAGTTGTGACTGTAACTCCAGAAGATTTTGGAAATAATCCTTTAGATGGAATGACTTTTCAACGAGAATTAGAAGAAAAAGCTTTTTTATATGGTTCTGGCAAGATTCCTATCCAATTATATGATGATTTTCGTTGTGGAATATTTTCTACACAATTTGGTGATGTGTTGCCTGTTATTAAAGGGGAATATACTTTTGGTGATTTAAATGATGTTTTACCTTCTTTTGTCACTGATTCGATTTGTGAAGCGATGCCAGTTTTTGGTAAGAAAATTACTGGATTTGATCGGGGTGATGCTATTTTGGCAGGTGTTGAAAGTAGGACTTCTTCTCCTGTTAGAATTGTTCGTGATGAAAGTGGCGAGGCTAATATAAAAGGCATTTATCCAGGTGGTGAAGGAAGTGGTTATGCTGGTGGTATTACTACGGCTGCTATGGATGGTATTAAAGTAGCAGAGTGGATTATCAGTAGGTATGACAATTTATCTTCATAAATGTTAAGAATAGTTTACAGTTGTAATGTATTCAATAGAAATTCAAAAATTATTTTTGATTTATTTGGTATGGATGTTATTTTGTTGATATTAAAATCATTTCAATTAAATAAATGAGATGCGGGAAAGTAGTTGGTTATGAACCTTTCTTTAGTAATCATGGAAAAAATATAATATATTTGGTATAATAAAAAAACTGGAGGCAAGTTTATGAAACAAGAAAATATTAGAAATTTTTGTATTATTGCACATATTGATCACGGAAAAAGTACGCTTGCCGATCGTATTTTAGAAAAAACAGGCGCAATAACAGAAAGAGAACTTAAGAGTCAAATGTTAGATTCTATGGATATTGAAAGAGAGCGTGGAATCACAATAAAACTTAATGCAGTTCAACTTACTTATAAACATCAGGATCAAGAATATTATTTTCATTTGATTGATACTCCTGGTCATGTTGATTTCTCTTACGAGGTATCGCGTAGTTTAGCAGCCTGCGAAGGCGCATTACTTGTTGTCGATGCAGCTCAAGGCGTAGAAGCGCAGACATTAGCTAACCTTTATTTAGCAATTGATAATAATTTGACTGTTATTCCAGTAGTCAATAAGATTGATTTACCTAATGCTGATATTGATAAAGTAATAACGGAACTTGAAAATATAGGTTTTTCTCGTGATGAGATTGTTTTAACTAGTGCAAAAACTGGGGTTGGAATTGATGAATTGTTGGAGGCTATTATTCACAAAATTCCTGCACCTACAGGTAATAGTTCTTCACCATTGAAAGCTTTAATATTTGATAGTTTGTTTGATGCTTATCGTGGGGTTATTATTAGTATTCGAGTGGTTGAAGGGGAAGTAAAAGTAGGCGATATGATTCGAATGATGGAAACAGGAGCTGTTTATGATGTTGTTGGGCTTTCCATTAATACTCCTAAAGAGAAAAAGGTTAAAACTTTAAAAGCTGGTGAGGTTGGATATTTATATGCTTCTATCAAAAGTATTAGTGATGTTTTAGTAGGGGATACGATTACTTTAGATAATAATCCAGCTAATATGCCTTTACCTGGATATAAACCTATGAAACCAATGGTTTATTGTGGACTATATCCTATCGAATCTAGTAAATTTGAAGATTTAAGAGAAGCTTTAGAAAAGTTGAAGTTAAATGATGCATCATTAACTTTTGAGCCAGAAACTTCGAAAGCGTTAGGCTTTGGATTTCGTTGTGGTTTTTTAGGGCTTTTACATATGGAAATTATTGAAGAAAGAATTGAAAGAGAATTTGGAATCGACTTAATTGCTACTTCTCCATCTGTTGTTTATGAAGTTCTTCTTACTGATGGATCTAAAACTATGGTAGATTCTCCTACAAAAATGCCTAAAAGAGAAGTAATATCTAAGACATTGGAACCTTATGTAAAAACTAGTATTTTTACACCTAGTGATTATATCGGCCCTATTATGGAGTTATGTCAAGATAAACGAGGGACATTTATAAATATGGAGTATTTGGATCAGACTCGAGTTACTATTCATTATGAATTGCCTCTTTCTGAAATTGTTTATGATTTTTTTGATAAATTGAAATCTTACTCAAAAGGGTACGCTTCTTTTGATTATGAGCTTATTGGTTATAAGGAAAGTAATTTAGTTAAAATGGATATTTTGCTTAATGGAGAAATTGTTGATGCTTTATCTGTTATTGTTCATAAAGATTTTGCTTATAATCGAGGAAAAGTTGTGGTTGAAAAATTAAAAGAAATCATTCCAAGACAGATGTTTGAAGTGCCAATTCAAGCTGCTATCGGCACCCATGTTATTGCACGTACTGACATTAAAGCCTTACGTAAAAATGTTTTGGCTAAGTGTTATGGTGGAGATGTTACTCGTAAGAAAAAATTATTAGAAAAGCAAAAAGAAGGAAAAAAGAGAATGAAACAAATCGGTAGCGTCGAAGTTCCTCAAGAAGCATTTTTATCTATATTATCTACTAGCGAAAAATAATTTTTAATTATCAGATATTAAATTAGGATGGTGTGAATACTATGAAAAGAAGAAAAGTAGGAAGATGAAATCGAGAATGGTAAAGCATGGTTATATTCATATTCCTTTCTGTAAGAATATTTGTAGTTATTGTGATTTTTGCAAATTATTTTATGATACTGGATATGTTTGTCGTTATTTAGAAGCGTTAAAGGGTGAAATAGAGACGTTTTATCAAGGAGAACCATTAACTACTATTTACGTTGGTGGTGGAACGCCTAGTTCTTTATCTTTGGCGGAGTTGGAACAATTTTTTTCTATCATTTCTGTTTTGCAACGTGATGATGATTGTGAATTTTCTATTGAAGCTAATTTTGATAGTATTACTGTTGAGAAGCTAGAGTTATTTAAAAAGTATGGTGTCAATAGAATTAGTTTTGGATTAGAGACCACCCATTCTTGGATTTTGAAAAAGATGAATAGAACTTTGGATATAGAGTATGTTAATTATATTATTTCTTATTGTAAAAAAATTGGTATTACTAATATTAATGTTGACTTAATGTATGCTTTCCCTGGAGAAACTTTAGAAGAGGTAGAAGAAGATATTGATTTTATTTTATCTTTGGATGTTTCTCATGTTTCCACTTATTCTTTGATATTAGAAGAGCATACTAAATTATATTTAGATAAAGAAAATTCTATCTCCGAAGAATTAGATGCTCAAATGTATGAGTTGATTTGTTCAAAATTATCAAATTATTATCATTATGAAATTAGTAACTTTGCTAAAGATGATTTTTATTCGCAACATAATTTGTGTTATTGGAGAAATGATCAATATTATGGTTTTGGGTTAGGAGCTAGTGGGTATTTAAAAAATATTCGCTATAATAATACACGTAGTATTACACATTATTTACAGAGAAGTTATCATTATGATGAAGAAACAATTAGTGATTGTGATAAGATAGAATATCAAGTAATTTTAAATTTGAGAACAAAATGGGGAATTTCTAAAGAAGAGTTTTTTATTAGATTTGATAGGCAATTAGCTGATGTGTATAATTATTCTAAATTGGTTTATGATGGCTATTTAATTGATAATGGTAATTTCGTATTTATTCCGGAAAAATACTGGTATTTGAGTAATGAGATTATTGTTAGATTATTGGAGGAGTGTAGTTATGAATAAAGTTGAACAATTTGAAGTAGAGTTAGGATATATTAAAGATGAAACTATACAAGAGGACTGTCGTACTTTGATAGAGTTGTTGCCAGATTATTTTTTTGAGGTTGCAGCCAGTTCTACAGGAAAATATCACCCTAGTTATTCTTTGGGTAAAGGTGGCCTTCTTCGTCATACAAAAGCTGCTGTTCGTATAGGATATGAACTATTGCAGGATCCAATTATTGGAGATAAATATACTGCTATAGAAAAAGATATTATGTTAATGGGGCTTTTACTTCACGATGGTATCAAGCACGGTATACCTAAAGAACAATATGTTCGTTTTGATCATCCCCTTTTAATGGCTAATTATATTATGGAACACAAAGTGGATTTGCTAATGAGTGATGAAGAAATAGAACTTTTGTGTTCTGTGATTAGAACACATATGGGATCTTGGATTACTGATTATAATGGAAAAGAAGTCTTGGAGATACCTAAAACTAAATATCAGAATTTTGTTCATATGTGTGATTATTTGGCTAGTCGTAAATTTCTATTAGTGCCATTTGACGATGAGAATAAGATAAGTGTATAAATGTATGATTTATTTTGAATCATTGCAGTTTTCTATATTTATTGTTTTTAATATTACATAACTTGTATCAAGTGCAACAATTAAAATTGTAAAATGAAAAAATGCAGGATATTTCTATTCTTAATTATTCTGAAAACTAAGTAGAAGCAGAAAAAGTAACCATTTTAGATTTTTATTTTGATATGGAAAATAGTTAACGATAATATATAAAAGGAGAATTATATGGAATTACGGAAATTAGTAAGTGAAACGAAGACTTTTACTGAGGGAGTAAAAGAAATTAATAGGCGAATTCAGGAGCATCCAGAAGTAACAGAAACTGATATATATGAAATTATGTATTGTAAAGTTGGCCTAGCAGAAATATTAAGTCAATATGCGGAACAGGATGGTAAGCAAGGTCTTCAAGCATCGGTTAAATTACACCCTGAAATTGGAAGATGTTGGTTTTCGGTAATGAGTATGGATTCGTACATGGATATAGAGAATCATCCGTTTTTCTGCTTACCAGAAGTAAATGCTTTGTATACTGCTGTTAAACATAGTTGTTTTGTGATGAATTACATTCTTCCGAAGGATCTAGCAATAAGAAGAGTGAAAAGAGAATTATTATGTAAAAGTATGAGTGTACCATTTTATATTTGGCAAAAGCAACGCGAAAATTCAGAGTATCAATATGATGACTCTGCGGAATTTTGTGGTATGAGAGAGGCGTTAGCTCTTTATAAAGCTGAGGGTAATGAACAATTTGTTCCAGAAATGGAAGCTTTATTTAAAATAGTTTATGAAAGTTATAAATACCGTACAACTACAGAAAGTAGTAAACATGCTTAAAGAGCTAAGCTTTTCTTTTTTAATATATACAAAGAGTCTTATACATATTGTATACTGCATGTAATATAAAGGCAGTCTTGTTTTTGTTGCTAGATTATTAATTTTTTGGTATGATAGATGGGAATGATTGGATAGAGAAGAGGATTGTTATGAAGGGTAAAATTATAGTTATTGAAGGTACGGATTGTTCTGGGAAAGAAACGCAATCAGTATTATTAGAAAAGAAGTTAATAGCGCAAGGAAAAAAATGTGTTCATTTTGGATTTCCAATGTATGATACACCAACAGGTAGGATTGTTGGAGGACCTTATTTGGGTAATCCAGAAATAAGTCTTGGATTTTTTCCTGAAGGGGCGGATCATGTTGATCCTCAAATTGCTTCTTTATATTATGCGGCAGATAGAAAATATAATATGGCTAAAATTTTACCTTATCTAGAACAGGGCTATTATGTTATTTTGGACCGTTATACTACTTCTAATTTGGCTCATCAAGGAAGTAAAATTCATAATAAAGATGAACGTTTTTTGATGTATCAGTGGATTGATAAGTTAGAGTACTGGTTATTACAATTGCCAAAACCTGATCAAACAATTTTTTTACATATGCCATATCAATATTCTTCGGAGTTGAAGAAAAATCGCCGTGTTTTGGACGAAAATGAAAGATCTGAAGAACATTTGAAAAATGCTGAAGAAGCATATATAGAACTTTCTGAGCTATATAATTGGAGAAGAATTGAATGTGTACAGGATGGACATATTCGGGGTGTTGAAGATATTAATCAAGAGATATTGGATTGTTTAGAAGATTTATGATTTTATTGCAAAAGAAAACCTAGAATTATCTAGGTTTTTAACTTTTATTGAGGTAATGTAGAATTCATTTTAGGTTGTTGGATAATTGGTGGTTGTACAACTTGAACGGGAGCTGTTGGTTGTTGTATTGGTGTTAGTTGTGGTTGTGATGGTTGATTGTTTGGAACTGGTCGTTGCGGTATCGTGATTGCAGGAATTATATTAACTGAAGTTTTTGGTTGTTGTGTTGGCGTATTTTCATTTGTTTCAGAAAGCTTAGTAATGTTTGGTTGAGTAAATGGAGTGGGTTGCTTTATATCATATTTTAATGTATTTGTTATTTCAGGCGTATTTTTTTGTGAGTCGATTGCTTCTACTTTTTCTAAAGGGTTAATAGTTTTGTTACTGGCTGTTGTTTTTACAATAGTAGCTTGTGGTGTTTCTTTTGGGTGATTTAGAGATATTTCTTCTAAATTATTATTTACATCATTTTCTTTTTGCTTTTTTTGTTTTTCTTCTTGTTCTTCTAATTCTTGTGCAATTTTTTCATCTTTTTCTTTTTGATGCTCTAACACTTTTTCCTTTGTTGCATTTTCGAAAAAGTCTTCAGCGTCTTCTATTTCTATTACACGTAGTACTTCTTCAAAACTTGTTGTTCCATCTAGTACTTTACCTAAAGCATCTTGTAACATTGTGATAACTTTTTCACTGTATACTAAATTAGATAATTGCTCTTTAGAAATATTTTCGTTGTTGAGAGCGTTACGTATTTCATCATCTAATTCAAGTACTTCTTGAATTGCGATACGCCCTTTATAACCTTTTCGGCAGGCGTCGCAACCTTCATGGTTAGCATCCCATACTTTATTGACGTCTTTATGCATATATTTTTTGAATACTTTTTTCTCAAAGTCCGTTGTGTCTCTTTCCACTCTACATTTAGTACATATTTTTTTAGCAAGTCGTTGCGAAATAATTCCCGTTAGGGCAGTTGATAGTAGGTAACGTTCTACATTCATATCTAATAAACGTTCTACAGTAGATAAAGTATTATTTGTATGGATTGTTGATAGAACTAAGTGACCAGTTATAGCGGCTCGTACTGCGATTTGAGCTGTTTCACTATCACGAATTTCTCCGATTAGAATGACATTTGGGTCTTGACGTAAAATTGAACGTAGAGCAGCGGCAAAGGTCATACCAATTTCAGCGTTTACTTGGACTTGATTTAGGCCTTCAATATTCATTTCTATTGGGTCTTCAACCGTAATAATATTTGTCTCTTCTCGGTTTAGTGATTCTAATACTGAATATACAGTGGTAGACTTTCCAGAACCGGTAGCTCCGGTAATTAAAATAATTCCGTTTGGTACTTGGATCATACGTTTTAATCTAGCAAGATTTGATTCATTAAATCCTAAACAGTCTAATCCTTGCAAACTTCTGGAATAGTCTAAAATACGAATAACAATCTTTTCTCCTTCATTTAAAGGAAGGCAAGATACACGCATGTCCAAATATGTACCACCAAAATTTCCTTTAATAGCACCATCTTGTGGTAGACGAGATTCTGTTATATTCATATTTGCCAATAATTTTAATCTTGTTGTTAAATTTCTTTCATATATTTTTGGGATGAATGTAAAGTTTTGCAAATCACCGTCTATACGAGTTCTGACCATCATTCCATCTTCTCTAGGATCAAAATGAATATCAGAAGTATTTGATTTTGCTGCTGAGATTATTATATAGTCTGCAATTTGAGTTATTGGTGTCCTAGTAAAATCAAATTTAATCATAGTCATAGCCCCTTTTTATTTTTACTATGGTATTTTATCTTTTTTTATTATATAATATTTTTAGTATAATAGCAAGAAAGTAGATGTGGAAAATGAAAAAAAATAGTAAAGGTTTTGTTTTGGTAGAAACGCTTGTTGTTACAGCGTTTGTTGCGGCAGTGTTTTCAGTTATTTATATTAATTTTTATCCATTGGTAGGTGAATATGAACGAAGAGATTTTTATGATGATTTAGATAGTAAGTATGGAGCTTATTGGATGAAAGTTTTTATACAAAGAGGTAATTTTGAGTTTTCTTCAGTATCTTCTGCGATTCAAGGAGAGGGGCAGCCAGGCTATTATTATGGGGATGCGAATGATTTCTGTGGTCATTTTCCAGATGGTAGTAATGATAAAAATTTTTGCTTTGTTATGGCTGAACGTTTACATGTTGATCATGTTATTATTACACGGTATCGTTTAGATGATAGTGATGGTACTACTGCTAATTTTAAGTTGAATGTAATGAACGATACCAGTGTTAGCGAAAGTTTTCGTAGTTATATAGAGTATTTACCAGATTTTATTGTAGCATCTTTAAACACAGCGCGTTATCGGGTACTTGTCGAATTTAAACGCCCAACTGGTAATTCTGAAGACGAAGAACCATATTATACATATTCTAATATGGAGGTGATTAGATGATTCGTAAGTTAAATAATAAAGGTATGACGGTTGTAGAAATCTTGGTTACTTTTTTGTTGGTTGCAGTTATTATAGTTTCTTTATATGATGGTATAGTAGCATTGAAAAATAAAGAAACTATTGCGTCTTATAAATTAAGTTTAGTTACTTATCGAGATTTACTTACTAAGGATATTCAGGATGATTTAATAAAAATTGGTTTGTCTAGTGCTCAAACGAGTTCTTTAAGTGATGGTACGGGATATCGTATTACAATGGCACTTCGAGATGGTAGTAAGAGAATTTTAGAAGTGAAACAACAGTTCGGTTGTAATGCTGTTGATGCAATAGAAGTGGATGAATTGTGTGTTAAAGCAGGGATAGATAAAAATGCAAGTGATGATTTTTCTATTAGTTATGGTCCTGAAGGTGATGTTGTTGAGTATCCTTTACCAAATTTAGGAAGGGAAGAACTTGATAATTTAGATAATAGTGGTACTCATACTATTTCGGCTTTACGTATTAATGAAGTTGATATTTCTACTGCTAATCAAGTTTTTTCTTTACGAATTGTTTTAAATCATCCTGATTTGGGGTCTAAATATTCGATTGATATAGTTTCACCAATTAACTATCCATAAGAATATAAAAGTTGCTATTATTATCTGAAATATTCGTCCTATTAAGAAATTTTTATATTTTATTTTAGTATCAGCAATGATACTTTTTGTTTGCATGTGAACAGATATACTACCAAAACTGAAGAAAAAGATAATAATAATTCCTCTTATTAGGGGAGAAGAAATTAAACTTGTTAAGAATACGCCATTTGTTAAATCAAATATCCCATTTAATAAGATATAATTTATTAATGGTAATTTATAGTAATGATTTATTATGGTAATTATTAAATATAAGAAAATAGATGTTCCATATATTAATATAATGGTTTTTAATGTTGATAAAGTTGCTTTTGTTAATATTTTAGAAAATATTGGAGTTTCTTTTTGTTTTTTTTGTAATGTTATTTTTTCTTTTGGATTTGTTATTATGGCAATTATAATATTTGCTAGAATAATACTGATTAATATTTTATATGCATAACTTTTGTTGGGAAATAATAGTGATACAGGTCCTAGAATAAAGATTGGATTGGGAAAGTGAGTAAATTTAATTAGGTAATTTGCAGTTTTCTCTGTAATCATTTGTTTATTTAACAGTTCTGTTGTATAGATGCTCCCGCTCGGGAAACCACTAATTAAACTCATTAATGTAACATATAAATTTGCTCCATTTTTATGAAGAATTTTTGATAATGTTTCAACGGCATTATATTCTATTAGTAAAGTAGATAAAGTTAAAAAGATAAAACAAGCTGGGAATAATTTTTTTATGAATAGTTTTGTATAAATTAAAATTTGGTTAGTTATGAGTATAGAATTTGTCAAATATAGAAGTGTTAGACAAATTAATATAATTAAAATAATGTTTGATGTTTTATTTTTTTTCATAATTCCTCATTTCTTTGTTATAATGTATCATGGAGGTAGTTTCATGTTTAAGAAATTTTATGAAGCACTAAAAGAATTTATTAGGAAAGAATATAAATTTATATTATTTTTAGTTATTTTTGCTATTATATGCACTTGGCCGATTGATTATTATATTGTGATTGGTGGAGGTATTAGCGATATTTCAGACAGAGTTGTTGTAGAGGATGGTTATTCTAGTAAGGGAAGTTTTAATTTATCTTATGTCACAGAACTTAAAGGTACAACGCTTAGCTATTTATTTAGTTATGTGATGCCACATTGGAAGAGAGTCAGTATGAACGATTATAAGTATACAACTGAAGAAGATTATCAAGATATTGAATTTCGTAGTTCATTAGATTTATTAACCTCTAATAGTAATGCTATATATTATGCTTATCAGTTGGCTGGTAAACCTTGTAAGATTATTAAAACGGATGTTTATGTTATCGTTAAGTTTGCTGATTATAATAATCCGCTAGAAGTGGGAGATAAGCTTTTAAAAATTAATAATCAGAGTTGCTCTAATTTGGAAGAGTTTCAAAAAGAAATTTCAAAAGTAGAAGGAAATGAAGTTAGTGTTACTGTGTTACGGGATAATAAAGAGGTTATTTTAGATTGTAAATTATATGAAGAAGAGAATCGAAAAATTTTAGGGGTTGCACTACAATCTGTTTCTACATATGAAGTTGATCCTGATGTTAAATTTCAATTCGAGAAAAATGAGTCTGGGCCATCTGCGGGTATGATTACGACGCTTTCTATTTATGATCAACTTACTAAAGGAGATTTAACAAAAGGTAAATTGATTGCAGGTACTGGTACTATTGAAGCTGATGGTTCCATTGGTCAAATCGGTGAAGTTCAATATAAATTGTTAGGGGCTATTGATGGTGGGGCTGAAGTGTTTTTAGTGCCTGCTGGTGAAAATTATCAAGATTGTAAAAAACTAAAAAAAGAAGAAAATCTAGATATTCAACTTATTCCAGTAAAAAATATTAAAGATGCTATTGAAAGTTTGAATAATTTATAGGAGAAATGAATACGAGTGATGAAGAATTATTAACATATGGAAAAAAATATATAAATAGTGTAGGTGGATTTATCAAAAATAATCATTATTCTTTAGTTGATTTGAAACAGAACTATTGTGTGATGGAGGCTGAGGTTACTGATGATAGTTTAAATCCCTATGGAATGGTGCATGGTGGATTCTTGTTTGGACTTGCTGATACTGCAGCTGGTGTAGCTGCAAGATCTACTGGTAAGAAAGCAGTTACATTGAGTTCTCATATTGAATATTTGCATGCCTGTTATGGAAGTAAGGTAAAAGCAGTAGTGGAAGCTGTTAAAATTGGGAAAACGGTTTCCGTTTATCAAGCTTCTATTTATGATGATCAAGATGTAATCGTTGCTAAAGCTATTATTGATTATTTTTATATAGACTAAAAATAATCTTTTTTTGTTAGTAATAAGTTTATGAATTTTTTTTATTGGTAGTTTTGTTTTTTTTACTGAGAATGAGCTTATTGTAGCGTTTATTTTAAAACTAGTATTTGTTGTTGTATTTTGTTATAATAGGTGGCTAAGGGGTGTTGTTATGGAGTTTTATCCAATTAAAGGACAATTGCGAATAAAAAAAATAGAGCCTACAAATGAGCATGATTTATGGTTGCTTCATCATTTAACAATGGATAAAGAAGTTTATGGTCTTTCTTCTGAGTCTAATGAGTTTGATATGCCCGGATATCTTTGGAATTTGGAAAAAGAAGCATTTTTAAATCTTAATTATTTGCAACATGATGAGTTATATGGATCTATATTTTCTATTTATTATGCAAATAATCCTATTGGTTTTTTAGATGTTTCTGGAATTTTATATACATCAAAATTTTCTTATGTTGATTTGTCTTATGCTTTAATTAAAGAAGCAAGAGGTCATGGATATATGAAGGATACTTTAAGTGTTGTTAGTGATGATATTTTACGAAAAAAGGTTTATCATCTTGATTTTTGTGAATGTTTTATTAGTCCTTTTAATTCTAAAAGTATTAGAGTTGCTTGTGCTGCTGGCTTTTTTAGAGATACTACTAGAGAGAAAGAAGAGGACACTTGTTTACATTGTTATATCAAGAAAAGAAGTTAATTTAGTTTCTTTTCTTTTTTTTTATATGATGGTGTCGTAGGATTTGATCTATATGAGGATGTTTTTCTATCATATATTATTTTTGCCTTTTACCCATAATTTTCCGTTTTTCTGTCAATTAGATTTCATAATACTTTTATATACTGTTAGCAAGAAAGGAGGACAGATAGCAAGATATTGGATTGGAAGTTAAATTCCCATAATTTCCCATAATTATTTAATAATTCTTACACATTTATACGATATAGTTAATTTGTCGAAAGGAGGAAGATAGTTAGAATAAAAACTGAAACACATAAAAAGTTTATACTAGATGTTTTATATAGATGAAAGGAAGCTGATACTTATATTGAATAAAATAATTTATTTATTAAAGGAGGGGATGCTTATAAGTTTATAGAAGATTTTAGAGAATAGTGTTATACTATTGGTAGGTGGTAGAAATGTATACGATTTGTTTTGTTGAAGATGAAATTGACTTATCAAACCTTATTCGGACCTATTTAGAGCGTTCTGGTTACGAAGTTGTCGCTTTTACAAAGGGACAAGATGCTATCGATTATATTGGAAATAAAGTAGATCTTTGGATACTGGATATTATGTTAGGAGATGATGTAAATGGTTATGATATAATCAAAGCTATCCGGGAGCAAGATGAAAATGTACCTGTTATTTTTACTTCCGCAAGAGATCAAGATTTAGATAAAATATTAGGTCTTGAACTTGGTAGCGATGATTATATTACCAAACCTTATTCTAGTAAGGAATTAGTCTTACGTGTAAATAAAATTTTAAAAAGAGTATATAAAGATGTTAAATCTCATATTATTACTTATGAATGTTATAAAATCGATATAGATAAACGAACGGTTTTTGATGATAAAGATAATGAGATTAAACTTACAACTTTAGAATTTGACTTGTTGTTATTACTTATACAAAATAGAAATAAATGTTTTTCGCGGGAAGAGATATTAGGCGCTGTTTGGGGCAATGATTATTTTGGAACGGACCGAGTAGTAGATGATTTAATTCGTAGACTTAGGAAAAAAATGTCTAAACTTAAAGTTAATGCAGTTTATGGATATGGATACCGTTTATCATGAAATTGCGTAAAACAAAATTAAGTCATCAATTAATTGCACTTATTGGTTTGGCTTTTGTTATTTTGTTCATTTCCTTAGGTGTTATTCTTCCCAAAATGTTGATTCCAGTAGCTGAAAAGAATATTTATACTTATTTAAGTGAACCATTAAAATTTGTAGGTGACAATCGCATTGATAAATCTTTACTAA
The DNA here is from genome assembly GCA_944371955.1 of uncultured Bacilli bacterium. Classification (GTDB taxonomy): domain Bacteria; phylum Bacillota_I; class Bacilli_A; order RF39; family UBA660; genus Faecimonas. Next base: position 2,756 of record CALVYB010000008.1, on the reverse strand, counting down.
ACACAGAAGTTGCCTATATTTATATGGTCGATGATGACGTCGCAACCAGTGAGAATATTCAACAAGTAATAAACATTAAAGATATTAAAAAATTATTATCCTATATTAAAAGTGATTATGGAAAATTTAATTATAATCACAGAACTTACTACTACTATACAATTACTAAAGACGAAATTACTAAAGTGGCTATCTCTAATGATGGCTATATCAATAAAACAAAAGAAGCTATTTTAAGTACTATCTTTCCAATAGTTTTAAGTACGTGTTTATTAATTGGTCTACTTCTTGTAATGTGGTCTTCCTTTATTGTTAAGAAGATTGAAAAATTAAAAGATAAGATAGATCATATTGATAGCTCAGATTATAATCATAAAATTAATTTTGAAATTGATGATGAAATTAAGTCGCTAGCTTTAGCAATCGAAGATATGCGAATATCTTTAATCAACCAAGAAGAATATCGCAATCAAATGTATCAAAATATATCACATGATTTTAAGACACCTCTCACCGTTATAAAATCATATATTGAAGCTGTTGAAGATAATATTGAAGATTCCAATACCGCACTTCAAGTTATAAAGCAGCAAACTGAAAAGTTAGAAAATAAAGTACACTCACTTCTTTACTTAAATAAACTTGATTATCTTAAAAATTCTAAAAACATTGAAAATGAATTAGTTGACATGGAGCAGATTATCTACTCTGAAGTTGATAAGTTTAAATTTCATCGGAAAGAGATAGATTTTGTTGTAGAGATTGATAGCAAATCTAAGTACTATGGTACTATTGACCATTGGGAAACTATTTTTGATAATTTGCTTTCGAATTTTATGAGATATACTAATACTACTATTAAAATTACGGCAAAACAAAACAAACTCATTCTATATAATGATGGCGAACATATCGCTGATGATTTTCTTGAAGGAATCTTTACTCCGTTCCGGAAAGGAATTAAAGGAGAGTTTGGTTTAGGACTTTCGATTGTTAAAAAGACTTTAAATATTATGAATTATGATATTACAATTAAAAACGAGAAAAAAGGTGTATCCTTTATTATAAAAAGAAATTCTTAACTATAGAATTTCTTTTTTTGGTTATCCTATGACTAGGTGATATTATGAAGGTTTTAATTACTGGAGCTAGTTCAGGTATTGGGTATGAAGTGGGGAAGATGCTTGCTAAAAAAGGGAATTTAGTGTATATGACTTGTCATACGGTGAAAGAAGTCGTTAGATTAAGGAAAAAATTAGAAGAAGAGAATATAAGCGCTGTTTGTTTTAAGCTAGATCTTCTAACAGATGATATTTATTTGGCGAAATCGTTAGATATAGATTGTCTTTTTAATCAGGCGGGTATAGGATGCTCTGGTAGTATTTTGTCTATTTCTAATGATGCTCTTCGGGAAGTGTATGAGACAAATATTTTTCGCTCTTTTTTATTTTTGAAACTAATTTATCAGAATATGGTAAATAAGCATATAGCAGGTAAGATTTTTGTTACGTCTTCGTTAATAAGTCTTTATCCATTACCTTTTTTAGGGGTGTATAGCTCTAGTAAAGCAGCTGTTTCTCAATTAGTAAAAACTTTACAACAAGAATCTAAAGTATTGGATAATCATATTTCTTTTTGTTTGGTAGAACCCGGTGCTTATTCTACGGGATTTAATCAGTTTATGATTGATAGAGTAGAAAAATATCAAAAATTAGATTCTCAGCAGTTGTCTATTCTTCATTATCAAAGAAAACTGTTTGCTATATTAGAATCTAATCATATTACAAAAGCTGGAAACCAAATTGTAAAGGAAATGTTAAAAGAAAAACCGAAGAAAATTCTTCGGATTCCTAAATTACAAGGGATTTTACTCAAAATATATTTTTTGTTTTTTGGATAAAAATGGATAATTTTCAATTATGGGGTTTCTTTTTCCTTTTTTTAAATTTTAACATTTCTAAATGTGGAAAAGCGTTGATTAGACGTTTGTCTAATAATTTCATGGATCCCTCGATTCGTTTTCGCACTAATTTTGTAATTCTTTCTGTATCATCTTTTCGTATTATTTGTTTTGATTGTATTTCTTTACTTAATCTTTGAATGTTGTAAATAATTTTGCAAGATATAATATTATCCATCATATATGTAATTAGTAAAATGATACTTACTATACAAATCGTTGTATTTGAAAAAAGATTCAAGAAACGAAAGACTAGTGAATTTCCATAATTCATAATTAATATACCTAAAACTCCAAAGGGTATCATGGTTTCTAAACAGATTCGTCCATTAATATTAAATTTACGATTTGTATAGTCCCACCATCTAGTGTGATAAATTTTTTCTAAGAAATAACTAGTAAAGTATTCCAATATAGAACAACTAACTATAATTAATATGAATAGAGTGATGGGTTCTTTTAGATAGTCTTGTAATAATAAAGTCATTATTAGAACACCGTACCCATAAATCGGACAAATTGGTCCGATTAACATTCCACGGTTAATAAATCTTTTTTCTGAAATTAGTTTACATATTACTTCTAGACACCAACCTAGAAATGAATATATGAAAAAGAATAAAATATATATACAAATAGTTTTTATCATAATTATACCTCTTATTAATATTATCATTTGAACGGGGTAGTAGTCAAATTTTTAGCAAAATAAGAGAAAAATCGTGAATTTTTAGACTAAATGCAGGTTTATGAAGTAACATTTAATTTACAAGACTTATTGCTGCTTTGGAATATA
>CALVYB010000007.1 GCA_944371955.1 uncultured Bacilli bacterium | reverse complement strand
GTGTATGCCTAAATTATAAACATATTTTTTCACTAATGTTTAGTTTTTTTCGGGACATTTTCCTAAATTATTGACAATAAAATCGTTTCTTTGGTGTTTTTTTATTCCATTATTTATTTTCGATTTTTATCTTTTATATTTTATGATAGAATAAATACGAGGAGGTTTTATATGTATATACCATTATATAATAAGAGTAATTATTCATTATTATCTAGTATGTTAACAATTGATGATTTAGTTTCTTTTGCGGTAAATCATAAAATCTCTAGTATGGCACTTACTGATGATTCGATGTATGGTGTGATGGAGTTTATTAAAAAGTGTCAAAAAGAAAATATCAAACCCATTATTGGTCTTACTATTAAATTAGAGGATTTTGTTATTGTTTTATATTGTAAAAATTATAGAGGATATCAAAATTTAATTAAACTTTCTACTATTCAAAATGAAAGAGTAGTAACTGTTGATGATTTAAAAAAATTTTCTTCTGATATTATTGCAGTATTAGCTTTTGATTATCGAAATAAATATCTGCTGGTTAAAGAAATTTATTCTGATCTATATTTAGGGTATGCTAATAAAAAAGAAGAAAGAGAGTTGTTATTAGAAACTAAGGATGTGGTGTTTTTTCCACTGTCTTTATATTTGCATAAAGAAGAGAGTGATTATCTTTCTTACTTATATAAAATTCGTGATGGAAAGACGGTTAGTGATGAAGTTACTTATGATATTTTAAATCATGAATTAGAAATAGTTGATTTGCTAGAACGAACTGATAATATTGGCCTTTTGAATACTATTAAAATTAGTAATGTTTGTAATTTAGAATTTCCTAAAGCAGAACTTTTACTTCCGATTTATGATTGTGAAGATGCTAGTCAATATTTATTTCAGTTAGCTAAAGCTGGTCTAAATCGGAGACTTAATGGAATGGTTAATGATGTTTATCGTAATCGTCTTAGTTATGAATTAAAAATTATAGATGAAATGGGTTTTTCTAATTATTTTTTAGTGGTGTATGATTTTATTAAATATGCAAAACAACATGATATTTTAGTTGGCCCTGGAAGAGGTAGTGCTGCTGGATCTTTAGTTTCTTATTGTTTGGGAATTACTGAAATAGATCCTTTAAAATATGATCTGTTGTTTGAACGTTTTTTAAATCCAGAACGTAAGACTATGCCTGATATCGATACTGATTTTCCAGATGATAAAAGAGACGAAGTTATAGAATATGTTGTTTCTAAATATGGTAAAAAAAGAGTTGCTGGCATTGTTACTTTTGGTACTATGAGTGCCAAACAAGTTATTCGTGATGTTAGCCGAGTTTTAAATATTCCAACTTATAAAGTTGATGGATTAAATAAATTTATTCCAGCTTTTACTAAGGAAAAATTAAGTGATTTTTATAGTAATAATTCAGCATTTAAAGCTAGAATAGATAGTGATTTATTACTTAGTAAAATGTTTAAGGTAGCTTTAAGGTTAGAAGGTTTTCCACGACATACTTCTTCGCATGCTGCTGGTATTGTTATGTGCCAAAAAGACTTGGATGAGGTTTTGCCATTAACTGTTAGTGAGGGTATGTATTTAACTAGTTATTCTATGGAGTATTTAGAAGATTTAGGTCTTTTAAAGATGGATTTCTTAGGCCTTAAAAATTTGACGATTATTCATAATATTTTAAAAGATATTGAAAGTACGTTAGGAGAAAAGATTAATTTTAATCAAATTCCGTTAGATGATAAAGAAGCACTTCATATTTTTGAAGTTGCTAATACAAGCGGGATATTTCAGTTTGAGTCAGTGGGGATGCGTAACTTTTTACGTAATTTGCGTCCTAATCAGTTTGAAGATATATTTGCAGCTATAGCTTTATTTCGACCGGGTCCAGCTATTAATATTGATTCTTATATTAGAAGAAAACATGGCGAAGAAAAAATTACTTATTTAGATTCTTGCTTGGAACCTATTCTAAAAAATACGTATGGTATTATCATTTATCAAGAACAAATTATGCAAGTTGCTAGTAGTTTTGCGGGATATAGTTTAGGTGAAGCAGATATTTTACGACGAGCTATGAGTAAAAAGAAAGTTGATTTGTTGAAGAATGAAGAAGAGAAATTTATTCATAAGAGTCTAGAACGAGGGCATAGCTATGAAGTGTCTAAAAAGATTTTTGATTTGATACTTAATTTTGCTGGATATGGATTTAATCGGTCTCATTCTGTGGCATATGCATTGATAGCATACAAGATGGCCTATTTAAAAAGTCATTATAAAACTATCTTTTTTGCTAATCTTTTAACTAACGTAATAGGAAGTGAGGAAAAGACTCATGAATACATTATGGAAGCTCGTGCAAATAATTTGGAAATTTTAAGACCTTCTATTAATTCTAGTAGTACTAGATATATTGTTAAAGATGGAAAAATAGTATATCCAATTTCAAATATTAAATCTATTGGTTTGGTTGTTGCCAATAATATTATGAAAGCACGTGAAGATGGACCTTTTGTTAGTATATATGATGCTTTTAGTCGACTTTATATTGCTGGTGTAGGAAAGAAAAACTTGGAAACTTTAATTTATGCTGATGTTTTTCGAGAATTTTCATATAATATTGCTACATTGATTTATAATTTAGATAGTTTGTTTAATTATGCTGAACTTACAAAAGATATAGATCCATCTTTAGTGATGCAACCTGATATTGAGGAGCAAAAAGAATATGAGGATAGTTATTTATTAGATAAAGAGAAATCTATTTTTGGATTTTATTTGTCTAGTCATCCTACTTTAATTTATAAAAAAGATAATCCATATACAATATCTTTAAATGAAGTATCTAATCATTTTTCTAAAAGTGTAGATTGTTTAATTTTGGTAGATAAGATTAAAGTAATTAATACTAAAAAAGGTGATAAGATGGCTTTTATTACGGGTAGTGATGAAACTGGTACCATGGATTTTACTTTGTTCCCTAAAGTGTATCGTATGTACGAAATGCTTGAAAAAGGTGATTTACTAAAGATTAGAGGTACTGTTGAAAAAAGACTTGATCAATATCAGGTTATTATTCAAAAAATCAAGTATTTAAAAGAAAGAGATGATGAGGATGGTAAAGAAAAATAAATTAAGTAAGCAATTAATTAAGAATAGAGAAAAAGTATATAGTGTTGCTTGCGTTTTGCTGATTATTGACCAATTAGGTAAATTACTCATTCGTTCTAAAATGTCTTTGATGGATGAACTTGTTATTATTCCTCATTTTTTTTCTTTATTCTATATTGAAAATACAGGTGCAGCATTTAGTTTGTTTAGTGGGGCTACTATTGTATTGGTGGTTCTTGGCATTTGTGTTCTGGCTTTTTTGCATTTATATGTACTTTCCGATGAAGTGATGAATAAATGGAAAAAGATTGGGCTTGGAATGGTGATAGGAGGAATTGTTGGTAATTTAGTTGATCGTATTTTATATGGTGCAGTTATTGACTATTTATCATTTGATTTTTTTGATTATAGTTTTCCAATTTTTAATATTGCTGATATTGGTATTACGATTGGTTTTTTAATTTTAGTAATTGATATTTTTAGAGGTGATGATAATGAATTTCGAAATAGAAGTAACAGAAAATGAAAAAAGAATTGATTCCTATTTAGCAGAAGAATTAGATTTATCTAGAAGTAAAGTTCAAAAGCTTGTGAAACAAGGTCTTGTTACAGTAAATGGGAGAGTTGTTACTAATAACTATAATGTTAAGTTGGGAGATATTATTCTAGTTGATGATGATTTAAATTATGATATTACTATAGAAGCAGAAGATATTCCTATTGACATTGTTTATGAGGATGATGATTTGCTCGTTATTAATAAACCAAGTGGTATGGTTGTTCATCCTGCTCCAGGACATTATACTGGTACTTTAGTTAATGCTTTATTATATAAATTTCAATTGTCTAGTGGTGAAAAAGGAAGACCTGGGATTGTTCATCGATTAGATAAGGATACAAGTGGACTAATGCTTGTAGCTAAAAATGATCAGACTCATGAAGCTTTATCTAAAATGATTGCTAATAAGGAAGTAGAACGACATTATTTGGCAATTGTTGATGGTGTTATTAAACATGATACTGGAACTATTGATGCTCCTATTGGAAGAGATCCTAATAATCGTCAAAAGATGGCGGTAACTGATATTCATGGTAAGGAAGCTATTACTCATTTTAGAGTAATAGAGACATATTCTAATCACACTTTGGTTGAATGTATTTTAGAAACAGGTAGAACTCATCAGATCAGAGTACATATGGCATATATTGGTTATCCCGTTTCTAATGATCCGATGTATGGTAGAGGAAAGTCTACTGGATTTGGTCAGATGCTACATTCTAAAAGTATTAAATTTAAACATCCTACTACAGGAGAAGAGTTGTTTTTTGAGGTTAAGCCCCCTCAAGAATTTTTGGTACAGTTAGAATTAATCAAAAAAAATTAGATTCTTGTTATCTGTTATGATTAAATATTGCTACTACTTGCAAATTTTATTATAATTGTGTACACTATAGTTATTAAGGACGTGAGATTTTATGATGATAATTTCTCTAGATAATTGTAATATGAAGCAGTACTTTATAGGTTTTTTGCCTCTTAAGTACTGCTTTTTTATGCTTGCAAAATTAAACAATTTGTGATATAATAAGCGACAATAAATTGAAGGAGATATATATGGAGAATAATGTGTTAGGAAATATTATGTTGTTAGCTCAAAATCCTGAATTTGGTACAGATAAGTTAAATGGATTGATGGATAGGGGATGCGAGGTATTAGATTATATTCGAGGAGCTTCCTTTACTATGTCGGAAAGTATAAGAAGAACTGTTTCTATTCCTCAATTTTTTGTTTTGCTTTTTAGAGGAGGTTTGGAAAAGCATAAAGTTATTAGCAGAAGGGTAAAGGCGATTTCCAAAGTATTAGAAGTTGATCCGACTTTGGTTACTGGCAATTTAACAAGTTTTATTAAATCGGGTATTAATTATTCATATTTTGTGAGTGATCTTCAGTATGATGCTTCTGTTTCATTGGATAAAATGGCTTCTTTAGAATTGATTTGGGGGGATGCCCATCTAGAAAAGTTACATAATTTTTCTTATTTATCATCTTTACGTTGTGTGATTGGTAACCTTTATGCTACGACTGCTGAAAATGTAGAAGGTTTAAGAGGTTTAGAAGTAGTTACAGGTGATGTATATTTAGAACAATTTGATATGGAACAAATCTCATTTTTGCGAGATGCTCATATAAGTGGTCGCATTTATGCTAAAGACGGAGACTTCGAGGCGCAACCTTCACCTCAAAAGGTAAAAAAATAGCGGTCCTCTAAACAAATATGATATAAGAAATACTAGTTTCTTTTATTGAGTGAAGACGGAATCTTTTTAGTGTTGATAGTGTCACAATATAAGGTTGTAAAATGTTAAAAGATAAAACAATATTGATGATTAAGGGGTAGGTATTTGTGAGTAAGGATTTATTTATTGTAGCAAGTTATACTGGTACGGTTCCAGGACGTTTAATTCGGCTTAGAGCATCTTTGAAATTTTTGAATAGATATAAAGGAGATGGCTTTTCTCATGTTTCTTTGTCCAGAGATAGTAAACTAGGAAATATGATGTCTATTGCCCGCAAAGAAGTTCATAATCCATTTAATGCTGGGCTTGTAATAGAAAATATTCGTGATGGGATGTTTGCTCTTAATCCTTCAAGCGAAATTGCGGTTATGAAACTCCCAGTTACAGAAAAACAATATAGTATGGTGTCTCAATTAATGGATGAATATTGGCAACATCGTGATATGTATGGTTATAACTTTTTAGGGTTAACAAGTATGCTTGTTAGTGGTAGAGGGGTTGCTTGTCATAATAAATTTTTTTGTTCAGAGTGGGTTGCTACTGTTTTAAGAGATAGTCAAATAGAATTATTCGACGGGAAGAAGCCAAAAGATATTAGACCATTTGATTTTTATGGACAATTACAGGATAATATTGTTTATGAGGGGTTAGCTACACAATATCCTGAATATGGTGATTCTATCATCCCTTCTAACCCTTCATCAGATTTTTCCAAACCGAAGATTTTACGGCATACTTTTCATGCAGATCTAAGAAGATAGGAGGGGTTTTATGCCAGGTCCTAAGACTCATGACATTTTTTATAGAGATTTAAAACAACATTTAAGTTGCTCCACTTTGCGTTCTTTTCCCAATTATGATGAATATAATATATTTGCTCAAGGTCATGATCTCTTTATTTATCATAATTTTTATAAAATTTGGAGTTTAAATAATAATATACAGGCTTCTGTTATGATGCAAGAAACTAAATTTGCGGAATTTGTATATAATTATTTGAAATACGCTGTTGAGGTTGGATTTGAGGAAGATGAACAGATTAGATTATTTATTGGTCCTGGGTATGTTATGCATCATATTTTAGATGCTTATACGCATCCTCAAATAATATATTATGCTGGTGACCATACTAGGAATCCAAATAATTCTACTTGGAAGCACGGGATTGTTGAAAATTTAATTGATATATATATGATGGAAAAATTTGAAGGTAAAAATCCTAATACTTATCCAGTTTATGAAGACTTTATTTTTTCTCAAAGTATTAGTCCTAGATTAATTCAAACTTTGAATCATGCTTTGTTTGAAACTTATCATATCTCAAATGGTGGAGATGTTTTTGCAGAATCATTTTTTCAAATGGAGTTATTTATGAAAATATTTAAATATGATTCAACTGGTATAAAACAAAAAATATTTGATGGTATTGATCCAGTTGTTAAAGGTACGAGTTCTTTTTCTTATCATCGTAATTCTCAAGAAGCTTTACCATATTTAAATTTGGATCATGAAGCTTGGCTTAACCCGTCGGATAGTACTGTAGTTTCTAGGGAATCTTTTTTAGATTTATATAATAAAGCGTTGAGTAATGGAGCTGAGATTGTTAATGGCTTAGAGTCTATGTTTATGAGAGGTATAATTAATCAAGATGATATTTTTAGTCTTGTTCCTAATATTAGTTCAGTTCATGGGTTGGATTGTGAGAGGCCGTTTCAATTACGATATACAAAAAATAAATTATAAAATATATAATCTATTTTTTTTTTCAGTTTTTTGTATTATAATTAAGAAAATAGGAGTGGTTTTATGTTTAGTATATCTAGTTTATTTTTTCAAATAGCCAGTTTTTTTTATATTATTTTGATAGGTTTAGCTTATTTTGGTAAGCGTAAAATCGATACTTTAGAAAATAGAATTTATAGTTCATTAATTATTATTATTTTCATTACCTTAGTTTTTGATTGTGTTAGTGTTTTAATGGGCTTGTTTTATCCACAATTGTTTATAACTAATTTATTAGGTAAATTTTATTTAGTTTGTATGTTGGCATGGGTAGTTACTTTTACTTATTATATTTATGTGATTTCTTTTAATAGAACTGCTATGTGTTCTGTTTCTGACTCTGAAAGTTATGTGTATTTTAAAAAACGTTTTTCTATTTTCTTTTCTTTATTTATTATAGCTAGTATCATTATTTTGCTATTGCCTCTATCTGTTTATGGAGATGGAAAAATTATGTATACTTATGGTTTTTCTGCCATTGTTAGTTATATTTTTTCAGGTATATGTATTGTTTCGTGGGTTATCTTTATAGTTAAAAACATCAAATATGTTAAGGTAAAAAAATATATTCCTGTTTTAGCTTTTGTTGTATTGGCAGGTGTTGCTGCTATTATTCAATCTTCTTTTCCAAAATATTTGTTAGTTACTTCTGCTGCTACTTTTATCACTATTTTGACATATTTTACTATTGAAAATCCGGATGTTAAGATGATAGAGCAGTTGCAATTAGCTAAAGAACAAGCTGATAAAGCTAATCAAGCTAAAACTGATTTCTTGTCTAGTATGTCGCATGAGATTCGTACACCATTAAATGCTATTGTTGGTTTTAGTGATTGTATTAAGCATGCTAATACTTTAGAAGAGGCTAAAGATAATGCTAAAGATATTGTTAATGCATCTAGTACTTTGTTAGAAATTGTTAATGGAATTTTAGATATTTCTAAAATTGAAGCTGGTAAGCTAGAAATTACTAATTCTCCATATGATGCTCCTGAATTATTTTCTAGTCTTGCTAAACTTATTAAACCTAGAATGGATGATAAAGGTTTGGATTTTCAAATATATATTGCACCAGATCTTCCTAAAGTCTTATATGGTGATCATACTAATGTAAAGAAAGTTGTTACTAATATCTTGAGTAATGCTAGTAAATATACAGAACATGGTTTCGTGAGATATGAAGTTAATTGTGTGAATAATGGTAAGCGCTGTCGTTTAATTGTATCTGTTGAAGATTCTGGTCGTGGAATTAAAAAAGAAAATATTGATAAGTTATTTACTAAATTCCAGAGATTAGATGAAGATCGTAATACGACTATTGAAGGTACTGGCCTTGGTTTAGCAATCACCAAACAATTAGTCGAACTTATGGGTGGTAAAGTTATTGTTCATACTGTTTATGGTGAAGGGTCTAAATTTACGATTATTTTGGATCAACCAATTGAGGATGAAAATGCTTTACAAAAGGAAATAGAACCAAATTTAACACATCTTAATCTGTCTGATTATAAAATATTAGTAGTGGATGATAATAGTTTGAATTTAAAGGTGGCTGATAAGTTGTTGAGACGTTATCATGCAGAGGTTGAATGTGTTGATAGTGGCTATCGTTGTTTAGAGAAAATTATGGCTGGTGAGGTTTATGATATTATTTTACTTGACGATATGATGCCTAAAATGAGTGGTACAGAGACTTTACATAAATTAAAATCATTACCTAATTTTTCTATTCCTGTTGTCGCTCTTACTGCTAATGCAATTACTGGTATGCGCGAAAAGTATATTGAGGATGGTTTTGATGATTATTTAGCTAAACCAATTGAAAAAGATGAAATGATTCGTGTTTTTGCTAAGCTACTTCATTTAAAGGATTCTGATACTAAAAAGTTATTTGAGACTACAGAACTTTTAGATTTAGGAGAAAATATTAATTCTAATTATTCTTCATCGAGCGACAAAATGTATAATAAAGAGTATTTGCAAAAAAATGGTGTTGATATTAATCGAGCTTTGGAGCTTTTAGGTGATATGGAAATGTATAATATGACCTTGCATGACTACTTAGAAGAAATAGATGTTAAACTTTCTAACTTAAAAAATTATTTGAGTGTTTCAGATATGGATAACTATGCTATTTTGGTACATTCTATGAAAAGTGATGCTAAATATTTAGGATTTATGAGCTTTGCTGACATTGCTTATCAGCACGAGTTAAAGAGTAAAGAAAAGGACTTTACTTATTGTAAAGACCATTTTGATGAATTAGAAAAGGAATTAAACAAGTTTTTAAGTGTTGCTAGAGAATATAGTAAACATATTAATGAGTAAGATTTAGTAAATAAATTGATAGGGATAGAATGGTAGCATAGAAAGTAAATATGATGTAAGGAATTAAAAACTTAGCAGAGCTTTCATTTAAATCTTTTGTTTCTTTATATAGAAATAAAGAAGTAATGAAAGTTATAATACATGAGATAAATCCTAAGAAATTATTTTTAAAGTAAAAAAATAGTGGTTGAAAACTTTGATTTGCTATATAATTCAGTAATAGGGTATACTTATATGAATTAGGTATATCTTTTTTATTTTCATTATTTGTTATTTTATAGATACTAATAGCAATGCAAATATATAAAATGGTCCATATTATACCAAATGCAATAGATGGTGGAGCGAACCATGGAAGGGTTAATGTTTTATAATAATTTTTATCTATAGGGATTAGGGAAGATAGAAACCATGGTAATAAGATTAATATAAATTTTATAAATTTCTTCATAAAAACACCTCTTTCTTTATTTTATGTTTTAGTATATAATATTATTAGTGTTTTTGGAGGGATTAGATGGAAAATGAAATTTTAATGGATGACAAGAATATTCTTGTGATGAAGTTACTTCATTATTTTATTATAGACAAAAATTATAATCCTATTATTTTACAAGGGGTTGAAAATGAAATTTGGTTAGAGAATTTGAATGAAGATTATAAAGTGGTCAGAATTGTTTCTGGTTATATACATAATGATGAGCAATTTAATTTTGATGTTTTTAAGACAAAAAGAATTGTTAAAAAAATTAAAAAGAAAACTTTATCATTTCGTATGAATACATTAAGTATTTTCTTGGATTTAGGTGATAATGTAAGTCAAGATATTCATGCTATTCCTAACGTAGAATGTGTTAAAATTTCTACAGAAGCAGATTTTAAAAAAAGCGACGTTATAAAAAGAGAGTTTCCTGATTTAACTCACAAATTAAAGTTTAATGAAAAAGGTATTGCTTTGTTTGCTAAAATTACTAATGATATTAACGAGCATAATAAAAAGGATGCTAAAAAGATTAATGCAGTTTTTAAGAATAAATTTCCAATGATTACTTATTGGTTGATTGCAGTTAATGTTATTTTGTATATAGTGCCTGTTTTATTTGGATTATATGATAATTTGATTGCCAATTTTTCTGTTTGGGCTCCCGCTATTCGAGAAGGGCAAACATATCGTTTACTTACTGGAGTTTTTTTACACGGAGGTTTAGTTCATTTACTATTTAACTGTTATGCGTTATATGTTATTGGTGCTCAAGTAGAAAACTTTTTAGGAAGATTTAAATTTTTAGTTATTTATTTAGTGGCAGGATTAAGCGGGGCTCTATTTTCTATGATATTTGGTAATTATGCATCAGTAGGAGCTAGTGGAGCTATATTTGGTCTTATGGGAGCTCTCGTTTATTTTGGATATCATTACAGAGTTTATTTGGGAAATGTTGTAAAGAGTCAAATCATTCCTTTAATTCTTTTAAATTTATTTTTAGGATTTATGATGTCTGGTGTTGATAATTTTGCTCATATTGGAGGTCTTATCGGAGGAACTTTAATGTCAATTGCTTTGGGTGTTAAAGATAAGAGTAGTTGGTTTGAGAGAATTAATGGTTTAATTATTACTATAATTTTTTTAGTCTTTGCTATTTATATGGCGTTTGTTTATACTGTTTAAGTGGATATTCCTTTTGGAATATTCTTTTTTTTATTGTAATAGTTTTTAATCAATGCTAAAATAGAACTATATTATAGTGAGGTGATATTATGATGTCACAAGATAAGACTAGTCTATTTAATGTTAAAGAGATTGATAATAGTTTTATTAGTGCAGTTCTTGAGGAGGTTTGGAATTCTTTAGAGGAGAGAGGATATAATCCTAGTAATCAAATTGTTGGGTATTTGATTAGTGGAGATCCAGGTTATATTTCTAGTTATCAAGATGCTCGTAATAAAATTCAGCAAATAGATAGAGCTAAAATTATAGAAGTTTTATTGCAGGAATTTTATAGGAATCACAAATGAAATATTTAGGGCTTGATTTAGGAAGTCGTACTTTAGGAATTGCAACTAGTGATGCTACTGGCATGATTGCTACTAGTTATGGAGTTATTCGTCATCAAGAAGAATATCATAGGTTAGTTAAGGAAGTTGTTTCTTTAGTTGATGAATTAAAGATTGGAGCGGTTGTTTTGGGATTTCCCAAAAATATGAATAATTCGATTGGGCCTAAAGGAGAACTTAGTTTAAAATTTCAAAAAGAGTTAAGTAAAGTTTTATCTGTTCCTGTATATTTGCAAGATGAAAGATTGTCGACTAAAAGTGCTACTGATATGCTTATTTCTGCGGATGTTTCTAGAAAAAGCAGAAAGAAAGTTGTGGATAGTGTAGCAGCAACTATAATATTACAAACATTTTTAGATAGGGAGAAGCGAAATGAACAAAAATAGTTTTACAATGATTGATGAAAATGGTAATGAATTAGTTTATGATGTTTTATTTACATTTGAAAGTGAAGAAACACATAAGAACTATATTGTATATACAGATAATACTAAGGATTCGAAAGGAAATGTTGAAGTATATGCTTCTATTTATGATCCTAGTGATCCTCATAGTCGATTAGAAGCAATTGAGACTGATAAAGAGTGGAAAGTTATTGAAACCATTCTTGATACTTTACAAGAAGAAGTTAGAAAACAGGCAGGTAGTAATCAAAATAATGAGCAGTAGCTCTTTATTTTTGTGGAGGGGTATTTATGGTAGTGAGAAGGAGACCAAAACCATTATTAATTTTTTTAACAGCGATGGGTTCTTTTTTAATTTTACTAGCGGCAGTGTATTTGTTTTTAGTAAGCCCTGTGGATAAGAATGATCATCAAACTATTGAAGTTGAAATTCCTAGTGGGGTTGGAGTTAGAGGAATTGCTAAAATATTAAAAGAAAAAGAATTGATACGTAGTGAATTGTTATTTACTGTTACTGTTAAAAGTAAAGGCGATTTGTATTTAAAAGCATCAACTTATTTATTTAGTCGAGATATGTCCATGGAAGATATTATTACTGAGCTTATTTCTGGTAGTCAATATAATCCGGAAGCTATTAATATTACTTTTAAAGAAGGCATGCGTATTACTGATTATGCGGAGGTTATTGCTAAGGCTACAAATCATTCAGAAACAGAAGTTTTAAATACGTTAAATGATAGAGCTTTTTTGGATGGTTTGATACAAAAGTATTGGTTTTTAACTGATTCTATTTTGCAGGAAGGTATTTATTATCCTTTAGAGGGATATTTGGCACCTGATACTTATCAATTTTATAATAAAGATGTTAGTGTTTCTACTATAGTTGAAACGATGCTAGATGAGATGGAAAAGAAACTTGAACCATATAAAAATCAAATTCAGGATAATGTACATTACTATATGACAATGGCTTCTTTGGTAGAGTTGGAGGGTACTAATGCTGAAAATCGTAAGATGATTGCTGGCGTTTTTGAAAATCGAATTACGGCTAATATGAATTTAGGTAGTGATGTTACTACATATTATGCATTGCAGTATCCTATGACTAGTGATTTAACTTCAGCTCAGTTTGCCACTGTTAATCCTTATAATACTAGAGCGGCTAATATGAGAGGAAAGATGCCTATTGGTCCTATTTGTAACCCTAGTTTATCCAGTTTAAAAGCAAGCATAGAGCCAACTGATAGTAATTATTTATATTTTGTTGCGGATAAAAATGGTAATATTTTTTACAGTAATACATTAGCAGAACATGAACAAAAGGTACAAGAAATTAAAGATAAGGGTGATTGGATATGGTAGATAGGTATGCTATTGTTAGAAAAATAAAACAGTATGCTGAAGATAATAATGTTCCTATTATGTTACAAGAGGGAATTGATTTTTTGACTACATATATTTTAAAAAATCATGTTAAAAATATTTTGGAGATAGGAACAGCAATTGGTTATTCTGCTATTATGATGGCTCTTGTTGATTCAGATGTAAAAGTTACAACTATTGAACGTGATGAAGTACGTTATTTAGAGGCATTAAAAAATGTAAAATCACTAGGATTAGAAGATCGGATTACTTTAATTTATAATGATGCTTTTAATGTAAAGTTAGAAGAAACATTTGATTTAATTTTTATTGATGCTGCTAAAGCACAAAGTATTAAATTTTTTGAAATGTTTGAACGTAATTTAAATCGTAATGGGGCGATTATTACTGATAATTTAAAATTTCATGGATTAGTAGACCAAAATGAAGATGAAATTAAAAGTAAAAATTTAAAAGCTCTAATTCGAAAAATTAAAGATTATATTAATTATTTAAAAAATAATGAAAAATACAAAACTGAATTTTATGATGTAGGTGATGGAATTTCGGTTAGTGTAAAGAAGTAATAAGATTAAATAGAGATAGATGGTTTATTAGTATAAAAGTTATATATTTGTTATATAACTTTTTATGTTTAATCTTGTTTTTCTTTTTATTTTCATTTATTATATTATTGTATGGTTATAATAGGACGTGATATTAATGAAATTAAATAAAAAGGGTTTTACGTTGGTTGAAATATTGGCTACTATTGTAATTTTAGGTATTTTGATAGGAATTGCTGTTGTTTCTATTTCTTATATTTTATCCAATGCTAAGGATGGTTTTTATAAAAATTTAGAAGAACAGTTGATTTTGGCGACTAAAAGTTATTATACTGACCATCGAACTTTGTTACCACAAAATATTGGTCAGAAGAGAAAAGTCACTGTCGAGACATTAATTAAGAATAATTATTTTAAACGTGGAGATGTAGTAGATTATAGCAAGGAAGAGTGTGATACGACTGCTAGTTATGTTCAAGTGATTAAGTCAGCTAAAGATAATTTTATATATACGGTTTATTTAAAATGCCCAGCTTATTCTATTAATCATGAAGATGAAATTGATTCCAATCTTAAAGTCAAGGTTACGTTGAATAAAGCAAGTTATATTGAAGATTCTTCTGCCCAAATTGATATTACTGTTAATTCTCTTAGTGCTATAGCTAGTTACCAATATACAATTTATAAAAGTGATCAAGTAATTTATACATCTGATAGTATTTTGGGTTCTGGAAATCCGGGAGAGGCTATTAATAAAACAATTAAATTAAAAAAATATGTTCCGGGAGTTATTAAGGTTGTCGCAACAGCTTATGATATTTATGGTAATGTTAAGAGTGACTTTCAATCATTAGACTTTTATGATGAAGGGTTGCCGAGATGTGGTGATCAGACCCCCTCTTTAGATTTGAAGGATAATAGCGATTGGATTAATTCTTCTTCTAAAGAGGTAGATAGAAAGATAACTATGAAATGTGTTAATAGTAGCACAAAATGTTTATCTTCTAGCTTTTCAAAAACATTTACTGAAGATGCGGATGAGTCTTATATCTCTATTTTAGGTGAAAATGGTGAAGAGGTTAATTGCCCTGTTACTGTTATGATTGATAAAACTAAACCTGTTTGTGGTGATAAGAATGATAGTACTACTTGGACGAATAGTAATAGAACGGTTTCAGTAGAATGTCGTGATGTTACCAGTGGTTGTAAGGAATCTTCTTATTCGGAAACATTTGATGATAGTAATACTGCAAATACAGCAATTAAAACAAAAAATATTATTATTAAGGATAATGCTGGTAACACAGAAAGTTGTGTTACAGATGTTTATGTAGATAAAGAAAACCCTACATGTACTATTTCTAAAAGTACTAGTAGTAATGCTACAAGTATTACTTTAACTGTTAGTGGTAGTGATTTGGGATCTGGGGTTAATAGTTATTCTTGGACGAGTGATAGTAGTGGTTTTTCTTCTAATACGTCAAAAACTATTACTTCTAACGGTACTTATACAGCTTTTGTTAAAGATAATGTTGGAAACATAGGTAGTTGTTCTATTGATGTTGCTAACATTTACTCTGTTTATAAAATTAATTATAATTATAATGGAGGAAGTGGTAATGATTGCCCTTCAGAATATGTATCTGGGCAAACCACAACTTTATGTACTCCAATTAGAGAGAATTACTCTTTTGATGGCTGGTATACAGATAGTGAGTTTAAAAATAGGATTATGGGTATTTCTAGTACACAATATGGTGATATTACTTTGTATGCTAAATGGACAGATTTGGCTCCAATCTGTGGTGAAGTTACTGGAAATACAGGTTCTACTTGGGTTAGTTCTCGTACTGTGACAGTAGGATGCAAAAATTCTGATGGAACCACATGTGATTCTGTTCAAGGGACTTATACTAGTAATGGGAATCATTCTTTGATCATTACCGGTTCTAATGGTATTACGCGTAGTTGTTCCTTTACTGTTTCCAATATTGATGCTGAAACTCCTTCTATTAGCTTTTCTGATTCTAGTAATCGTGTACAATGTAATGGACGATTTGTAAGTGAGTATGCATTTAAGATAATTAATACTCCTTCTGGCTTTAGGTCGACTGGATCTAAAATGGTTGTTAAGACTATGGCTATTACCCGTAGTACATACAATTATGGTTCTTCGAGTGCTTCTATTGGTAATGATATAGGGTGCCCTTCTTGGTCTACTGTGCGATTTGGATTTGCTAGTGCCATGAAGCCTTCTATTACGGCTACCGCATGTAATAATGCTGGTCGTTGTGCTAGCGCATCTACATAGGAAAGAATGGTGAATTATGAAGAAAAAAGTGATTGTTGTCTGTATTATTTTGCTTGGAATTAGTTTATTGGTTGGTGGAGTATTAATTTCGGTTTTCACGCCTTCTTCTGATAGTTCTAAGAAAGAAAAGAAACTTAAAGATATTCAGACTGAGCAAGTTACTAAGGATGAAATTACTGGGTATATTGAGTTGTTGTATAGTGATAAAGCTACAATAGAAGATGTGAAAAAAATAGCTGATGCGGATATTAGTGGTGATATGCTTTTTATAGGAAATGATTCATATTTAAGGCAAACACCTTCTAATAAAATTATGACACAATACTCTTTAGGAGAGTATAAAAAAAAGCAAGATATTTATGCATCTAATGTTGAAAAACTTATGAGAAAAAATTTAGATTATCAATTGGGCAAACATATCGTTTCTGAGGAAGGGGATATTGTTCAGAAATTTAGTTATAGAACTTATTATTATCAGCTGTATTTGGGTGATTTAAATCAGCTTATAAGTACTTTGATGCCTAATGTTTTTGAAGATTATTCTTCTATGTTAGTCAGAGAGTTGAATGATGAAGAATTGGCTAAGATGTATCAATTAAAAGTAAAAGCATTAGAAATTTTGAATGACTATATTAATAATTATGTAAATGAGAACGAAGTTGTTTCTTTTGATTTAATTTATAAAAAGCAAGGCGATAAAATCGTCCAAGATTATTTTTCTTTGTTAATGCAATTGAATGGTAGTTTTTATCAGAACGTTTCATATCAAACTGCTGATGAAGAACAAGCGTTGATTTCTGATAGAATAGCAAGAGTTCAAGGGATGATTAATGCAGCTATTAATAATCAAACGTTAGATATGGCGAATCCTTTGCAATTAAAAAAATAAGATGATTAAGACCGGGTAATATCCTGTCTTTTCTTTTGCCTTTTATTTTTGATTTTTTTGCTGTATAATAAGGGCAGAGGTGTGGTAATGAAAGTATTAGTAGAAGTTAATAGCAAAGATATTGCTAATTATGTTGACTCTTGCGATGCATTGTTGTTGGGGTTAGAGGATTTTTCTGTGTTAAATTCGGTTACTTTCTCGTTAGACGAAATTGAAGAGATTGTAAATAAATACCCCAAGGTGGAAGTCTTTGTTAAGATGGATAAGAATATATTTAATAATGAAATTGCCTCTCTTAGACAAACACTTTTGAAATTAGAACAGATTGATATTTGTGGAGTTTTCTTTTATGATTTAGCTATTTTAGAATTAAAACAAGAATTATCTTTATCTTTAAATTTAGTCTGGAGTCAGACTCATATGGTCACTAACTATCGTACTTGTAATTACTATTATAATCAAGGAGTTCAATATGCCTTGCTTTCTAAAGAGATTACGTTGGATGAGATTGTAGATATTTCTACTAATTCTTCTATTCAAACCATTGTTGAAGTGGTTAGTTTACCTAGTGTTGGATATAGTAGAAGGAAGTTAGTACATAATTATTATGAACATTTTGGTAAACAAGGTGATTCTACACTTTCAATTTTAGAAAAGATGACTAATAAGAAGTATTTAGTTAAGGAAGAAAAGAGTGGAACAGGATTTTTCCTTAATGAAATACTAAATGGTACTTCCGTTATTTCTAGATTGTATCAAGCAAAAGTAGATTATGTATTATTTAGAGAAGAAGGAATATTATCTTTTTTAGAGCTTATACGAGATACGAAAAAGTATATTGCTGATGGATGTATAGATTCCTCTTATGTTGAAAAATATAAAAAGTTGGGGGATAGTACAGGGTTCTTTTTTAAGAAGACTATCTATAGGGTGAAAAAATGCAAAGAATAGAATTACTTTCTCCTGCAGGAGATATTGAACGCTTAAAAGTTACTTTATTATATGGTGCTGATGCTGTTTACATTGGAGGAGAAAAATATGGTCTTAGGGCTAATGCCACTAATTTCTCGCTATCGCAAATAAAAGAGGGCTGTGATTTTGCTCATCGACTTGGTAAAAAAGTATACCTTACATTAAATATTGTTTTTCATAATGAAGATATGGAAGGAGTTTACGAGTATATTTCTGCTGTTGTTGGTGCAGGGATAGATGCGTTTATTGTCAGTGATCCATTTATTATTTCTTATATTAAGAAAAATTTTCCTCAAGTGGAAGTGCATTTGTCTACTCAAGATTCTACTACCAATTATAAAACTGTTCAGTATTTTCAAAAGCAAGGAGTCGATCGTGTAGTGCTTGCACGTGAAGTGTCACTTGATGAAATAGAGCAAATTATAGAGAAAACAGGTATTGATATTGAAGTGTTTATTCATGGAGCTATGTGTACTTGCTACAGTGGAAGATGTGCATTGTCTAATTATGTAACTAATCGAGATGCTAATCGTGGAGGTTGTGCTCAGGTATGTAGATTTTCGTTTGCTGTTGATGGAGAAAATGATTTTACTTTTGCTACTAAAGATAATAATTTGGCTAGATATATTGGAAAACTTATTGATATAGGGGTTACTAGTTTAAAAGTAGAAGGAAGAATGCGTTCTTTATACTATTTAGCGACTGTTATTGGTACTTATCGTGAGATTATTGATCGATATTATCATAATACTTTAACGGAAGATATTTTAGAAGTTTTGGAAGAAAGACTTTCTAGAGTTGCTAATCGTGCAGTTTCTACTCATTATTTACTAAAAGAAGCTAATCATGATGACCAATATTATACTGGTAGAAATGAAGCTAGTAATCAAGATTATTTGGGGCAAGTTATTTCTTATGATATCAATCAAAAATTAATTAAAATATATGAAAGAAACTACTTTGAGGTGGGTGATACGGTAGAATTGTTTACTCCTCAAGGTGAACGTGTTTCTTTTGTTATAGAAAAATTGTATGATGAAGATATGAATCAGATAGATGTGGCGAGGCATCCTGATAATATCTATTATATCTATTTAGATACACCAATTGTTATTAATGCTTATTCTATGATACGATTACTTCATCATTAATAGGAGGAGTATTATGGAGAAAGATTTTGTAGAAGAGATGGAAAGGGAAGTAGCAAGGGTTCAAGAATATATACCACCTGTTGTCATTTTAATAACAGCTGACTGTGGAGCCGGTAAATTTGAATTAGCTAGAAAATTATCTAGAGATTTATCTATTTATTTGCTTAGTAATGATTATGTTCGTAATTATTTTTATCAGGATGTTACGGATTTTAGTGAAAATACTCGTTTAGATATTGAAGATAAAGTTAGTAAGATTAATAAATTAAGAACAGATTTTTTGATTTCGCATAGAATTTCGTTTGTTTTTGATCAAAATGTTCATAATCTTGATAGTTATAAAGCCATTAATGATAGATTTTGTAATAGTTCTTTTAAACAATTTAAAATTCGTATTCATTCTGATGATAATTATAATATAAAAGCTATTAGTAATCGAAGAATGGATTATCAGTCTAAAGACGAATCTGTTATTGGAGATAATGTTTTTTATGTCAGTAGTTTTAGTGAAGATGTTTATTGGGAGATTAAAAAAAGGAAAGAAATCACATTAGATGATAGTTGGTTTGATTTTGTAATTTATAGAACAAACGATGATGCGAAATTTAATAAAGATATAGATAATATAGTGTTGAAAATTCGAGAATTGATGGAGAATTAATATTGTGAGGCAGTTAGAAATTATAAAGGAAAATTTTTTGAGAATAGAAAATACTTATTCTTTATATGCTACTAGAAGTAGTCAGGCAATTCGTTTTGAAGCTATTGATGATGATATTCGAGCTCCTTTTTTTCGAGATGTAGATCGCATTATTCATGCACTAAGTTATACGAGATATGCAGATAAGACTCAGGTTTATTCTTTTCAACAAAATGATCATATTAGTGAAAGAATGTTACATGTTCAATTAGTTAGTAAGGTTGCTAGAACGATAGGGAGAGCTCTTAATTTGAATTGTGATTTGATTGAAGCTATAGCTCTTGGTCATGATGTTGGTCATACTCCGTTGGGACATACAGGGGAAGCTTTGCTTAATGAGATTTCTTTGCGTGAATTAGGGGAATATTTTGCTCATAACATACAGGGCGTTCGTCATTATATGTTTGTAGAAAATAAAGGAAAAGGACTTAATTTATCTATTCAAGTATTAGATGGAATTATGTGTCATAACGGAGAAATGTTATCTAATGTTTATACTCCTATTGTTAAAACAAAAGAGCAATTTTTGAAAGAGTATCAAGATGCTTATCATGATTTGAAAGCCTCTAGTCATAATCGGCCAATGACACTAGAGGGATGTGTTGTTCGTATTAGTGATATTATTGGTTATATTGGACGAGATATCGAAGATGCTATTGAGCTTGGCTTCTTTAAAAGAGAGGAACTTCCTAGTGAAATTACTGATATTTTAGGTAATACTAATAGCGATATTATGAATACTATTATTTTAGATATTATAGAAAATAGTTTAAACAAGCCATTTATTGCCTTAAGTGAGAAAGTTTATCAGGCTTTATTTTCTTTAAAGAAGTTTAACGGAATTCATATCTATAGTAAAAGTATGTCAAAAAAAGATATTGAATATTATCGAGAAGGAATGAATAAATTATATTATCTTTATTTGGAAGATATTCAACAGCATAATATGAATAGTATTATATATCAGCTTTTTTTGAAATTGCAGAGTTCTCATTATTTAAAAGAAACTAGTGATAAACGTCAAGTTATTGATTTTATTGCAGGTATGACTGATGATTTGTTCATTAGAGAAATAAAGCGAGTTTTAGATTAAACTTGCTTTTTTCGAGGATTTATGATATAATTTGGCTACTTTATTGAAAAGAGGAATGTTATGAAAGAAATTTTAGGAATAAGTGAGAGTAACTTTATTGTTGGGGGTTCTTTGGTACAAAAAGAGGATAAAAAGCTTTATAGAGTTGAATTTGCAAATAGAAGAAGTCTGCTAGTTGAGCGTACACCTGAAAATGTTATGAAAATTGATAAACATCTAAAGGAACAAGCGGAACGTGGCCAAAATTTTTATTGTAGTCTTGTGCGGGAACGAAAACGTGGGATTATTGCGGGAACGGCAGTTGGTATTGGTAGTTCGGCATTTGTCGGTGCGGGTATTTATGAGCGTACAGGAGATTTGTATTCTGCGGCTTGCGCTAGTGGAGTTATTGTTCTAGTCGAATTTGCTGTACTTCTTCGGTCTTATCATAATATGCAAGCGATGGGGTCTTTTTTAAAATTTATTACAGAACGAACTGATGCGCAAGAAGAAGTAGATGCCTTTTTACACCAGACACCTAATATTCTTAGTATTGTAGATGGGGTTACTAGTCGTGGAAGAGAAAGACGGGCTATCGAACTTTTGGAGCTTATGAAAGAAGAAATAAGCCTTGCTTCTGCGTTTACTGGATTGACAGGTGAAGGACTTACTGAAGCTGAGTTTGGAAGAGCGAAGGCTGAAGCAGAAAGGCAAAAACGCCTCGGTCTTACTCTTGCAACGCCAAGTTCTTTTCAATTGTATAACACTGGTCAACAATAATTTGTTACTTGATACTTGCATATATTTTTTAAATGTGATATACTATCGCAAGTTGAGTTTAAAAAAGAACATAATGAGGTGATATTATTATGAAAAATAAAAATACAGTTTATTTAACACAAGAGGGTTTGGATAATTTAAAAAAAGAGTTGGATGATTTAATCAATGTTAAACGCCCAGAGAATGTTCAAGCTATTAAAGAAGCTCGTGCGTTAGGAGATTTATCAGAAAATGCAGAATATGATGCAGCACGTAATGAACAAGCTGTTATTGAAGCTAGGATTAAGCAGTTAGAAAAGATGCTTGAAAACGTTTCTATTATTTCTGATGTTTCTACAGATTCTGTTAGCATTGGTAATACTGTAACTATTAAATATGTAGATGATGATGAAGAAGATGAATACAAAATTGTTGGTAGTCAGGAAGCAGATCCTTTTGAAAGTCGTATTTCTAATGAAAGCCCTATTGCTCAAGCTTTGTTTGGTCATAAAGTAGGAGATATTGTGACTGTTGAAAGCCCTAATGGATCTTATCAAGTAGAAATTACTGCAATACAGTAAGCGAAGATTTTACTCTTCGCTTTTTTTTTGAAAAACTATTTAAAAAACGGTAAAAGTACGGTATACTGATATATGTTAAAAGAATAGGGGTGCTCATATGATTATTCGTAAACCGTATGCCTTTTTAATTAAAAACTTTAGAAAAATTCATGTTTTTTTGCTTGTTTTGTGTGGATTTATTTACTATAAGTGTATGCAGACTCGATCTTTTGTCACAGAATTTTTACAACTAGAGACTTATGATGCTTATTATGAGCCAATTACAAAATATGCTAGTGTTTTAGCTTTACTTGTGCTGTTGATTATTGTTGCTTTATCTGTTGTTTTGATAGTTTTATTACGTCATAAAAAAAAGCCTTGGAAATTATATATGGTTCCTTTTGTTACCTATATTTTTCTATTTTTAACATTTGTTTTAACTATTTCTCTTTTTTCAGGTTATGATTCTTCTTCTGGAACTACGGGTATTCGAGCAATTAATGATTTATTATTTATGGGAACTATTCCTCAATATGTTGTTATTATCATTCTTTTAATGCGTGTTTTTGGAGTAGATTTAAATAAGTTTGATTTTAAGTCTGATCAAGAATATTTAGAATTAAGTAGTGACGATAGAGAAGAAATTGAGATTAGTATAAATATTGATAAAGATAGTTTTACTAGAGCTTTTAAAAGATTGAAACGGAATTTTGGCTATTTTTATCAAGAACATCGTTTCGTTCTTAATACTTTGATGACTTTATTTATTATTATATTTGTAATCTCTGTTTATAAATTTGTTTTTATTGTACATAAATCTTACAAGCAAGGTGATGTAATAGAGACTAATGGTTATACAATTAACATCAATCATAGTTATTTTACTGATAAGAATTATCGCGGCGAGGTTATTTCTAAATCAAGCGATTTTGTTGTTTTAGATATCACAATAAAAAATAATGTTAATGAGCGTGAAGTAAATTTAAACCGTTTCCATGTTATGAATGGTACTGGAAATTATACCCAAACATATAAAACTTATGCTAATGATTTTCAGGATTTGGGAGATACAGTTGATAAACTTACACTTGCTAATCAGCAATCAAAAAGACTCATTTTAGTATTTAAAGTTGATAAAGGGTTGGATCCTAATAAGTTTGTTCTTTATTATCAAGAACTTGATAATAATAAACCTTACTTAAGAAAAATAAAATTGAACATGATTGATTATAGTAATATCAAAAAGCAAAAAACTAAAGTGTTAAGGGAAGAAGAATGTATTCAAGTTGGTGAAGAAGAAGTGTCTTTTTCTATCGAGAATTTTAATTTATTGACAGAAACTTCTTATAGTACTTTAGTATGTCCTAGTCGTAATAGTTGTCATTCTACTTTACAAACAATAGTGGCAAAACCAGGTAAATTGATATTACAGATTTTCTTTATTTCACCTAGTTTCTCGGGCAAAGATTTCGTTGACTTTTCTATGGAATATGGTAAAATTGATTATATAGATAATAATGGTAAACGTACGGAAGTTTCTATTAAGAACGCTTTGGATAGAAGTTATAATGGTAATTATATGTATTTAGAGGTTCCACAACAATTACAAGAAGCTCGTGTCATTCGGTTGAGATATACAGTTAGAAATAAAAAATATGTGTATAGGTTAAAATAGGAGAAGAAACTATGGATAGTCATAAGGTTATTAATGAAAAATTAATTAAATATCTTAAAATTTCTGTTGTAGTAATTGTACTTGTTTTATTTTTGTGGTTTTTGGTACTTGATCCTTTGTTTACTTTCCATGGATATGAAAATCAGATAGAGAAAGCAGCTAAGAGATATTATGAAATTAACGCCAGAGAACTTCCAACTGGTACACGGGTAAAAACTTTAAGCGTACAAAAGCTGTTTGATCAATCATATTTGAAACAAGACTTTTATATTCCTTTTTCTAAAAAGCCTTGTTCTATTACTGAAAGTTGGGTAAAAGTTAAGCAAGTAGATGGTGAATATAAATATTATACTTATTTAAAATGTGGAGTTATCTCTTCCAATGTTGATCATAAAGGGCCAGAGATTACTTTGAATGGCAAAGAAGAGATTACTATTAATTTGGGTGCTAAATATCAAGAAGAAGGCGTTAAAACCGTTATTGATAATACCGATGGGAAAATGGATATTAAAGATGTGGAGATTGACTCTAGCGAGGTTAATACTGATGAGGTGGGTACTTATAAAGTGGTTTATAGTGCCTCTGATAGTTTAAATAATACTAGTGAAGTTGTTAGGACAGTTAGAGTGGTTGAAAGGTTAAATAATACAGTAAAAAAATCAACTAATGGTATTGGAATATATACTGGGGAAAATCCTAATAATTATATTTATTTTTCGGGAATGCTTTTTAGAATTGTGGATATTGATGGTGATGATGTAAGAATTGTTGCTGAACAAGATGTTAGCAATGTTAATTATGCTTCTATAGATCAATGGTTAGATTATTATTATGAGCACATTTCTAAAAAATCTAAAAAGTATGTTGTTCAAAATAAGTATTGTGATATGAATGCTACTGATGAAAATGTTTCTTCATTGACTAAATGTGATTCTTTTAGTAAAAACAGTTATGTGTCTATTTTGTCAGCTGTTGACATTAACAAAGCCGCAAATGATGACGGAAACTGGTTACGTCCTGATAGTATTTCTTGGATTCGTAATGAGAAAGATAATAAGAATGCTTATACTGTTAGAAATAGATTTTATAATACAACTAGTCGTTATATGGCGTTTGACCAAAACTATAATTTTGGTGTTCGACCTCTTTTAACTATTAAAGGATCTGCTTTAATAGAAGGTGGCAATGGAAGTAAAGAGAATCCTTATTCTATAGGTGATTTTACTTCTGCTAAAGCTGGTGATATGTTAAATACGCGTTCTTCTGGTGAATTTGTTTCTTATTCTGGAATGTTATGGAGAATCATTGATGTTGATTCTGACAAGACAACAAAAGTAATTGCTAATACTACATTATATAATAATGGAGAGCGTGTGGTTACTCATTATAATACTGATTCAAAGGCTAAAGTGTATAATCCAAAAGAGCGTGGAAATGTAGGTTATTTTATAAATAATCAAGCAGTACAATATTTTAATACAAATTATTTTGTAAATAAAGAGATAGAGGTTCCTATTTATAAAGATATGATTAGATATGGTAAGGAAAGTACTGTAAAAAAATATAAGGTTAAAATTTCTGCACCTAATATGTACGAAATGTTTAGTGCTTTTGATTATAATTCTGATACAATGAAATCTTATTGGTTGATTAATTCTTCTCAGACTCAGTATACTAAAGCGTTGATTTCTGATATTGGAGTAGTAATGTATGGAGAGTTGTATGACAATGCAGAATATGGAATTCGACCTGTAGGTTATTTAGATAAAAATTGTTCTATTGTAAGAGGAAATGGTACTTATCAAAATCCTTATATAATTACGAAATAGGTGGGAGATGGTAGCATGCGGAAAAAGACTGAACTGCTGATTTCAAAAAAAAAGAAAGTGTTTCTAATCATTGGAATTCTATCTTTTTTATGTTTGGTATTTGCAATTGTTTTTCTTGCATCTTATAATTATTATCCAATAGTTTCTCGAATAGATGAAATTAAGAAATATGCAAAAAAGGATACTGAAGATTATGCTACGATAGGTTGGCTTAGAGTTCAGGGGACGAATATAGATTATCCTATTATTTATGCTCCAACTTATGATTTTAGTGGTATGACTTATGATTTTTTATGGAATGAAGTAAGTAGCGATAAATTATTAAATCAAGTTACAGTTAGTGGGCATAATATTTTGAATCTTTCTTCTAAGCCATTAGTTGCTAATGAGAATCATAAACGGTTTGAACAATTAATGAGTTTTGTTTATTTAGATTTTGTTAAAGACAATAAATATGTGCAGTATACAGCAAATGGTAATGATTATTTATATAAGATATTTTCAGTTTCTTTTTCTAAAAGATCTGACATAGAAAAATTTACTAGAAAAGATTTAACTAAAAATGAGATGAAAGAGTATTTAAAAAAATCACTTGGTGATAGTATTTTTAATTTTGATGTTGAGGTTGATGAAAATGATAAAATTCTGTCTTTGGTAACTTGTACTAGGATGTTTGGTCATTATAATGAGATAGAATTTAAGATAGATGCTAGGTTGGTTCGAGATGGTGAGCCTAGGTTGAATTATGGGGTTGAAAAAAGCGATAATTATCATGAGATAGAAAAAATCATGAAAGGTGGGGAAAACGATGAAAAAGTATAGTAAAGGAATAATAGGGGTTTTTATACTTTTGGTTATTGGAATTGTTTTTTTGAGTGGTTATAAGCTCTTAACTTCGATAGAGAAAGTTAATGTTAGTAAAAATTTAAATTTAACAAAAACTACTGACGGTGCCACTTGTAATAATGATGAAGAGATGAATGATGAATATTCTCCAACGGTTTCATTTAGTAATGGTTTAGCGACTATTAAAGTAGCTAAAGGTAGTTTTAGAGTTACTAATGTAATTAATGGTCAATATTTAACAAATGATCCTATAACTTTAGGAAATGTAACTCCAGATCATCCTATGACAATTACATACAATACTAATGTTTCTGGTGATGTTAGTTTGCATTTTGTTTTGACAGAAACAGATGATCTTTGTCTTTCATATGATGAGGCTCCTTTAAATAGTGAGGGACAAAAGGCTGGAACTTATGAGTTTGATATGACTTTACAGTTAAAGCCTCAATTGGAAACACCATTAAAAAATAATACTAATTATGATGGCATTTGTCGTGTGTTTAGAACTGGTGTTGGATATGAAGATTATAAAAATGCATTTAAAACTGCTGGCGTTAGTAAAAATGATATAGATAAATATAATTATAATGTTGTAAATGCTAGTCAAAAGACTACTTATAATGGTATTATTCCATATTGTTTATCTGCAAATCAAGTTACATTTAATTATACTGAGGAGCAGACAGCATCTTTGATTGCATCAGCAATTCTTATTGTTAAGAATCAAGAATCTATTAATACTGGTGATGAAGTTCCAGAATCGTTCTTGAATGCATTTAACGATGCTAAAAGCAAGGCTCTAGCTTTAGGGCATGATTATAGTAATTTGGTTAAGAATGGTAGCATTGATAATACACGTTTTGGTATGACTTGCGATTGGAAAAAAGATAAAACTAGTAGTGATTATTATGCAAATAAAGATTATTATTATGCTAAAGAAGAAGATACTGAAAATATAGAGTACACTTATCATTATACTTCTGGAGAGACTGAAAAGGTATCTGGTGGTTCTTGTACAAGGGTTTGTGAAGAAGCTACGGTTGTAGAATATGGCCCTCCTGTTGCTTCAAAAGCAGGTCTTTGTTTTGAATATAAAATTAGAGTAACAAGTCGAGTAGTATGTAATTCATCTTTAGAATTAAAACCACCAACTACTCCTGGTATTTGTACTCCTACACCTTATTGTAATCAAATATCTGGTAATACCCACCAAGGTGGGCCAAATGAAGATTTTGAAAAATGTATACAATCTTGTGATGGCGGAAAATATAGTGAAAGCTGCAGCAATAAATGTTATAAAGAAGTTTATGAAAGCGATGAGGAAACTTATGATCCTTTAGCTCTTCACTATGGTGAAGATTCTTTAGTTCAAAAAATGTGGAGTAGTACTTTCCCTGGTTATACTGGCCGATATAAATGGCAAAATGGTAGTATTGTTTGGGAAGGAGAAGGATATGCACGTTGGTATCAAGAATTTGAGGATGCAAGAACTCGTAATGATCATGGTGCTTATAATGTTTATTCAGGATTTAAGAAAGAAGATTTTGGAAATGGTAATCATTGTCAAGACAATTGTTATTGGGCAGGATGTTCAACTAATTCTTATTTAAATGAAGAGGATGCAGCCCAAGATACTATTAATAATATGAAAAAATATAATCAAGCAATTGCGACTTGTAGTGCTTCTGCAAGCTGTACTACTAAAACTGCCGAATTTACGATAGGTGTTGATTATACTGATACTGATGGTAATAAACATACTGTTGATTTCCCATTATCTAGTTCAAAAGTTGATTCTTCTAAATTACCAAGTCATGGTGAAGGATTTAATGGTAGCACTTCTGGTACAGAAATTTTTATTCCAGAATTAACGATTACCCCAGAAGATAAGGATGGTTATGCAGGATGTTATGATGATGCTAGTGCTAAAAATTGGTATCAAGTTGCTTGGAGTTTTCCGGGTACTTGGATTAATAATAAGACTGGTGAAATAAGTTATGTTGATAAAACTGGTAACGCCGCTTGGCATGAACAAAAAGATAAGTTCTGCGTTCCGTTAAATGCTGCTAGTGTTAATACTAAGTGGTGGGAATGGAAACTATTAGGAAAAAATTATTCAGATTCAGAAATAGAAGCTGATTTAAAAAATAATTATAATATTCATGCATCTACTACAGATTTTGGGTATTTTGGATGGAATTTTGATTTTAGTTGTTTCTATGCATTAAAAAATGAAGAAATTTCAACAACAGATGGTGGCGGATGTGAAGGTGAAGATTGTTCTACTACAATTTCTACAGAAGATTATGTATTTAGAATAGTTGATTTAAATGATTTATTCCCTAAAGGCTCTGATGATACAGAAAATAATCAAAGCAAAATTTCTGCTACTGGACGTCAACCTGGATATAACTGGACTTTGGATGCTGCTAACGATGGTGATCAAACTACGGCATTTAGCTTACAATCTAAAAATCCTGAATATGGTATTAATCCAATTGAGTTGATTAAGAACATTCAGGCTAAAGGTAATAGTATTTATTCTGATGAATACTTAGACTATAGAATTACTTTGGAAAGTGATGATATTAAATATTTAAGAGATTATAATAAAAATCATAAATATACAGATTATCAAGGTTCTACTGCTGTTAAAAATGGAGTTACTTCTTATTATAGTAATATAATCTCACATTTTAAAGGCACTAAAGATTTTGAAAGAGCCGAGTATGGTGTTAACAATTCAGGAAAGGGGGCATAATTAGTTATGAATAAGGCGATGTTGACAGTTGGTATTATTATATTGAGTTTAGCAACATTGTTAATGATTAATATTATTTCCAATTATTCATCAGGTAGTGAACTTGATTACTACCTGGTGAAGGAAACATCTGAAGCTGCTATGGTGGATGCTATTGATGTAGCATATTACCGGGAGAATGGATTACTTCGTATTGATAAGGAAAAGTTCGTTGAAAGTTTTATTAGAAGATTTGCGGATTCGGTGGATACTACTAGAAATTATCAGCTTTCTTTCTATGATTTGAATGAAGTTCCACCTAAAGTAAGTGTTAAAGTAGATTCTTCTACTGTATTAAGTTTTAAAGGTTCAAATTTAGAAATGTCAACTAAATTAGATGCAATTTTGGAAAATACTTATAAGACTGATCCATTAGTAACTAACGAAATTAAAGATCCTAATAGTGATTTTGGAAAACCAGTAGAAGAGTAAAAAGGAAGGAGAGAATAAAATGGGAAATTTGGGAGTTGGAATTAAGAAATTTTTGTCCAATAAAAACACTGTTACTGTTGTAGGTGTAGTTGTTGCAGTGTTAGTGTTATATATTGCTTATAATATGCGCGTTCAAGCTGCTGTTAATCCAATAAGTGTTCCTTATGCTACTGAACAGATTGAGCCGGGAACACAAATTACAGAAGATATGGTAGGGACTATGCAAGTTCCGCCATCTATGCTTGCGGGCGATGTTATTAGAAATCAAGCTGATGTTATTGATAAGTATTCTAATGCGGATACATTAATACCTAAAGGAAGTTTGTTTTATACTAGACAAGTAGTAGAAAAAGAACAATTACCTGCTAATATTATTTTAGATTATCCAAAAGGATATGTATTGTATAATATGCCAGTTAATATTGAATCTACTTATGGTAATTCTATTTATCCTGGTAATTATATAGATATTTATTTAAAAATTACTAGAAAAAATACTGGAACAGAAACGGCTACTACTAATTCTGATAGTGAATTAATGCAGTATGGTAAATTTATTCAAAATGTTAAAGTACTAGCTGTTAAAGATTCTTCTGGGCGTCCTGTTTTTTCTAATTTAGATGAGCAGAGAACTCCAGCAATGATAGTGTTTGCTTTACCAGAGGAGTATTATATTTTACTTAAAAAGGCAAGTTATTTAACTTTATATGATTCTGAGCTTGTTCCAGTACCAACTAATGAAAGTTTACAAGATAAACCTGATGATTTAGAAATGAGTAGTGAAAGTCTTCGTAGTTGGATTGAAACAGTTACTTATTGGGACGAAAGTATGGGGTAGAAATTGAAGAGTAAAAAGGAGTTGGTCGTATGAACGAGAATATTTTTGATAAGTTGGATTTTGGACCGCTACGTCCGCTGTTAGATAATGATGATATTACTGATATTTCTTTTGATAATAATGGTCAAACTTGGGTACGTTCTTTAACACAGGGATCTCTTCGTGTAGAAGTTCAAGGGTTAACTCCTGAATTTATTGAGAAGTTAGCATTTCAATGCTCTAATGTTATGGGAACTACATTTAATAATGCTAAACCATTTTTAGATGCTGAATCTGCGGAATTACGTTTGAACTTTGTTCATCCTTCCATTGCTACTAATGGAATTGCTATGGTTATTCGTAAGACTCCTGCTAAGATTCGTTTAGAAAAAGATAAGTTACTTAAAGATGATTATTTTACTCAAGATATTCATGATATTCTAATTAAATGTGTGGAAGGACATTGCAATATTATTGTTTGTGGTGAAACTGGTTCAGGTAAAACAGAGTTTGTTAAATATTTAGCTAGTCATACGCGTACTGATGAAAAAATTATTACGATTGAAGATACATTAGAGCTTCATTTGGACAAAATTTTTCCTCAGCGTGATATTGTAGCTATGAAAACTAATAATGTTGCAAGTTATACTGATGTGTTAGTTACTTGTATGCGTCAGAATCCTAAATGGATTTTACTTTCCGAAGTACGTAGTGCTGAAGCTGTTTCAGCTGTTCGAAATTCTATTTCTTCTGGACATAATATTTTATCTACTATACATGCTGATAAAGCTTCTGCTATTCCTTATCGTATGTATAGCTTGATGGAAACAGATCTTGATGTTAATCAATTTTTAAATACTATTTACCGTTATATTCAAATAGGTGTTCATATTAAGGCATATTATAGTAAACAGTTGGGTAAATTTCATCGTGAAGTTGATGAAGTTTGTGAATTTTACGTTGATGAAAATAATAAGCCTCAAAGTCGAATTATTTACCAAAAATTATTTGGTCAGGAGCCGGTTTTGCGTAAGCCTAGTGCTCATTTGATTGAATATTTGGAAAACCAAAATATTGATATTAATTCTATTACTGGTCATTTAAGTGATGATTTACCATTTCACGATGATCAAGAAAGAGAAGTGTATATGGAACAACATAAAACTAATGATTCTACTTCTGAAAGTGTCAGTCAAGTTGTTTCACCGGTTGTTTCCACTCCAACTTCTGCTACTATTGTTTCTGATAAACAAAGTGATCCTCAGGTTGTTAGTGTTAATTCAGTGGTCCAACCTTTACAAGTTCCATCTTCTACAAATGTATCTTCTTCAAGTGTCAATATATCACCAGTTGTACAACTTCCTACTATAACTAATGTAGCACCTTCTACTTCCGCGGCGGTGAGTTTGGAAACCGTTTCATCATCTTCTAATTTAGCTTCAAATGCGCAAAATGTTACACAACCATCTTCTGCTGTTGATTTTTCTTCTTTAAGTAATTTGGAATAGAAAGGGTGTTGATTTATGTATATAGAAGAGTTAATTTTTCTAATTGTTTTAGTCGCAGTTATTGCTCTTTATCGTAATTATAAAGGTCAAAATGTAGGTAAATTTATTACTACTCAAGTACAAGACTTTTATGAAAAGTTTGCACCTTATTCTTTTAAAGTGGTTCGTGAAAAAACAAAAGAGTTAGGACAAGAATATACTACAAAGCAATATATGCTTCAAATTGTTATTATGGGAGCTTTTGCGGCGGTTGTTAGTTATTTATATTTTTATAATTTGTTTGTTTCATTAATTTACATGATTGTAGTGATTATGTTTATTCCTTATTTATCATATTTGCGTTGTAAACGAGTTTATAGTGAATTTATTTTTGAACAGATTCAAGTTTATACTTCTAATACTATTATGGAATTTGCTACTACTCAGTCTTTTGTAAAAGCATTAGAGGGAGTTAGAAATTCTGGTATTTTAGAAGATCCTGTTAGAAGTGATGTTGACCATATGATTGAACTTGCATATCAAAATGGTAGTATTGAAGAGTCTCTTTCTTATATGAGTGAGTTATATCCATATTATATTGTAAAAAATATGCATCAATTGTTTTTACAAATAACTAAAGAAGGTGCAAGAAATTCTATGGAATCTCTAGATAACATGCAATTAGATATTGATATGCTTGTAGAGAGTGTTTATCGTGATCGGATTGAGCGTGCTTCATTTCATAAATCTTTTTTACAATTTGGAGTAATGCTTTATTTGTTAGTGATGTTAACTCAATATTTATTAGGAAGAGAAACCTATTTAATTATGTTAGAACGTTGGTATGTTAAATTTCTACTGCATGGTGTTTTAATTATTAATACATACTTCTTATTAAAAGGCGAAAAATATTATAATGAGAATGTAGGTGCTGAATAATGGTAGAAATTGTTATAGTTGGAGCTATTATTATATTTGTTTTGATTTATAATAATACCATTGATAAAAACAAGTTTATTGCGGACAATGAAAAGTATTTTGACATTTTACGTGAAGAAGATTATAATTTTTTAGTTTATGCAAAATATGGTGAAGATGTTGATCCTAATATATTATTTAGAAAAAGAATTTATTATGCTTTGTTAGTAGCTATTGTATTTTTATTCATTTTCTTAAATCAATTATCTTTTCTTAATGTTATATTTTGTATTGTTGTAGCAGCTTTGGTGTTTAAAATGCCTTATACACAATTAAAACAGTTTTATAAAGCTCATTTACATGAGATTGATGTTATGTTGCCATACTATTTAAAGAGTTTGGAGATTTTAATTCAACATTATACAGTTCCCGTAGCTTTGGGAAAATCTATTGATGATGCTCCGGATATTTTTAAACCAGGTCTTCGTAGATTAATTGAACGTATTAATTCGGGTGATGCTACAATTGATCCATATATGGAGTTTGCTAATACGTATCCAGTTCGGGATTCTATGCGAATGATGCGTTTATTGTATCGTTTGGGGCTTGGCTCTCAAGAAAGAAAACAAGAACGTTTGATGATGTTTTCTAGGACTGTTTCTAATTTACAAAATAAGGCTCGTGAAACTAAATATAAGGAACGTTTAAATCACATGGAGAACCAAACTATGATTATGTTAGTTGTTACAGGAATGGGAACAATGGTTGTTATTTTAATATCTATGATGATGATGTTTAATATGTAAACTCAAGAAATTTTATTGTAAAAGTTAACTTAAATTGATATAATATATAGTGTATATACAATAGGAAAGGATGTGTATGTTTTAATGAAAGCAGCAACGGGTGAATTAAATTTAACAGTAATTACACTTATTGCTATTGCAGCAGTAATTGGATTTTTCTGGATTATGTGGCCTAATATTCAAAATTCAATCAATTCTCAATGGGAGAATATTTCAAGTGGTGGATATATCGTTGTAGACTATAATAGATAAAAGGTGGTGTAGATAATGCGAGATGCTTTTGGTGGTGTTGTTAATTTGACTATGATTGTTGTGTTCCTTGTTTTGGTTTGTGGATACTTGGCATTTAATGTTAATTACACCAAGGCATTTCGTGTTAAAAACTATATTATTACATCTTTGGAACAATATGAGGGTAATTGTACAAGTGGAACTGCTTGCTCTGATAAAATACAATCTTATATTAAGCAAGTAGGATATAGTGCTCCCGATTTTAAATTGGATGATTACGTTTGTAATTATGGTTATTGTTATAAAGAATTTAAAACCTCTGAAGAGAGTACCGGTTCTGTGGCTGAATCTACAAAACAGGTTTATTATCGTGTTGTTACTCAGATTAATATTGATATACCAATTGTTAATAGAATTATGCCGGGATTAAAGATTTTTCAGATTTCTGGCAATACAAAATTAATAACACCGTTTAAATAGAAGAGGTGGCATTTATGAATGTTATTGTTAGTAATGAGCAACGTAATGCGTTATCAGGGTTAGATGTTGATATCATTAAAAGTATTTCTGGTGTATATGAAGCAACAGAGTTAGTGGAAATGTTCAAAAATTTTTTTTATAATAAAATGATTTTAGATGTTACAGCTATAAATGATTATCACAGTGTCAAGAACTTTCAAACTATAGCTATGGGTTTAGATGCTGAAAAAATTGTTTTCTTTTTACCTGAGGGTAGTGATGTTTGTACTTCTAATTTTTTATCTAAATTAGTTTCAATGGGAATTTATAATTTTACAACTAATTTAGAAGGAGTTAAATATTTATTAGAACATCCAAATACTTATAAACAAGTTGCACATATTCAACAAATTAATGACTCTCCCGCTAATACTATGGGGAATACTGGAAGTAGTTTTAATGGTGTAGATAGTTCTATTCAACGTTCTGGTTCTATAGTGATTGGTGTTCGAAATGTTACTGAACATGCTGGTTCTACAACTTTTGTTTATATTTTGAAAAAAGAATTGAAAACTTATTTTGGTGATACTGTTATCGCTTTAGAAATTAATAAAAATGATTTTCAGTTTTTTAGAGATCAAAATATGATATCGATTACGGCCGAACAATTACAAAGTGCCTTAATAAAATATTCTGGTGCTTCTGTTATTTTGGTGGATTTAAATGACTTTCCAGATGATTCTTTTTGTAAAGAAGTCTTATATTTATTAGAGCCATCAATTATTAAACTTAATAAATTGATGAAAAGAAATCGAACAATATTTGCTAAGCTTAGACAAAAGAAAATTATTTTAAATAAAAGTTTGCTGTCAAATAAGGATGTTATGGATTTTGAATATGAAGCTAAGGCAAAGGTTTTTTATAATATTTCTCCTCTTGATGAGCGAAAAAAAAATCCAATGCTTCAAGATTTTTTAATTAGATTAGGGTTAGTAGTAAAAAAAGATGAAAAGAAAGAGTCTGGCAAAATTTTTGGTTTATTTCGTAGGTAGTGTGTCAATAATTTAGGAAAATGTCCCGAAAAAAACTAAACATTAGTGAAAAAATATGTTTATAATTTAGGCATACA